>DASUQZ010000026.1:0-2139 GCA_036280335.1 Solirubrobacterales bacterium | reverse complement strand
GCAGGCCGGCCTTGATCAGCCGGTCGACCAGCTTGGTCAGGCCGCCCCGCGTGATGACCAGGGCCTCGGCCAGCTCCCCCATCTTCAGCCGCTGCTCCGGCGCCCGGTCCAGCGTGGCCAGGACCTCGAACCAGGGCAGGGGCGGCAGCTCGGCGGCGGTCAGGGCCTCCTGTAGGCGGCCGGTGACAGCCGCATGCGTCTGGGTGATCGCGATCCAGGCCTCACGATGGGGATCGAAGTCTGGGTCGCCCGCCTTGAGGCCAGAGATCACTGCCGTCGACTCGCTCATAGGAGCATCTTCCCACAAGATTGTTGATCTGACAATAGTTGACAAGCAAACTTTTATCTGTAAGATGGTTTCTACGTCAACTGTTTCAGCATCAACCATCTTGGGAAGGAAGAGACCATGAGCACCGAGACGATCAGCAAGCAGGGGGTTCCGGCCGGCAACTGGGTAGTCGATCCGGTCCATTCGTCGATCAACTTCGCCGTCGAGCACAACGGCGTCACCACCTTCCGCAGCGGCTTCGAGCGCTACGAGGCCCGCCTCAGCGGCGGCGAGAGCCCGCGGCTGGAGGGCACTGTCGAGGTCGACAGCATCCAGATCGACGAGGAGATGCTGAAGGGCCACCTCCTCTCCCCCGAGTTCTTCGACGTCCAGCGCTTCCCGCGGCTGCGCTTCGCCTCCAGCGAGCTCGGCGTCGATGAGGACGGCAACCTACGCGTCCGCGGCGACCTGGAGATCCACGGGGAGACCCGCAAGGTGGAGGCCGGCGGGCGCTTCGCCCAGCTCGGCGAGGACGCCTACGGAAAGGCCCGGGTCGGCCTCTCGGTCGAGGCGACCGTCGACCGGCGCGACTTCGGCCTCGACTGGCAGGCCGAGCTGCCGAGCGGCGGCGAGGTCCTCGACTACGCGGTGACGATCTCCGTCGACCTCGAGCTCGTCGGCGCAGAGGCCTAGTCATGAGGATCCTCGGCATAGCCGGAAGTCTGCGCCGGGGCTCCTACAACCACGCCCTGCTGCGGGAGGCCGCCGAGCGGCTTCCCGCCGGGGTCGAGTTCGTCGAGTTCGAGCGCCTGGCGGAGATCCCGCCCTACGACGCCGACCTCGAGGCCGAGGCGACGCCCGATGCCGTCGCCGAGCTGCGGCAGGCGATGCGCGAGGCCGACGCCGTCCTCGTCGCCACCCCCGAGTACAACCACTCGATCCCGGGCGTGCTGAAGAACGCGCTCGACTGGGCCTCCCGCCCGGCCGGCCAGAGTGCCCTGACCGGCACTCCGGCGGCGGTGATCGGCGCCTCGACCGGGATGTTCGGCGCCGTCTGGGCCCAGGCCGAGACCCGCAAGGTCCTCGGCGCCCTCGGCGGCCGCGTCGTCGAGTCGGAGCTGCCGGTGGCCCGGGCGCAGGACCTCCACCGCGACGGCCGCCTCGACCTCTCCCCCGAGCAGTCCCACCAGCTCGAGGAGATCCTCGCCACGCTCGCCGCCGAAGTCGAGCAGCTGCGCGCCTTGGTCCCGGCCTAGCCCGAACTGCATCAAATTTTGGGCCTACTGGGTCCAAAATTTGATGCAGTTCGAGTTGCTGCCTCAGGATCCATCAGCCGACTGGCGCCGGCGATCAACTGAGGGCGAGCGGTTTGCGGCCCTTGAAGACTCAGCGCTTCTAGCCCTGCGGGAGGGCGAAGAAGGCGACGGCGGAGAAGTGGGCGATCGCGGCGGCGATGACGAGGAGGTGGAAGACCTCGTGGTAGCCGAAGACCGCCGGGCTCGGGTTGGGACGCTGGACGGCGTAGACGACGGCCCCGGCCGTGTAGAGGATGCCGCCGGCGACGACCAGCATCGCCCCGCCGACCCCGAGGGCGGTCCAGAGCGAAGGGAAGGTGGCGACGGCGACCCAGCCGAGCGAGAGGTAGATCAGCGCCGAGGCCCATTTCGGGTGGTCGATCCAGATCATCTCGACGATCGCGCCGGCGACGGCGCCGACCCAGACGACGACGAGGATCGCGGTGGCGAGGGTGCCGTCGAGGACCAGCAGAGCGAACGGCGTGTAGGTGCCGGCGATGAGGAAGAAGATCATCGAGTGGTCCAGCCGCCGCATCCACTGGCGGACCGAGGGCCGGCTCCAGTTGACCCGGTGAT
>DASUQZ010000025.1:0-8315 GCA_036280335.1 Solirubrobacterales bacterium | reverse complement strand
CCTCGTTCTCGCGATCCTCACCGTCGCAGACGACGACCATGCGACCGCGGCGGATCTCCTCGATCGCTTCCTCGATCGTCGCGAACGGGCTCTTGCCCGGTTCCGTCGCTTCCTCTTGTCGCTGGGTCTCGGCCATCTGGCTCACGCCTGCTCCTTTCCGGCGAATGGTGCCACCAAACGCTCCACGTACTTGGCGACCACGTCACACTCGACGTTGATCCGGTCACCGGGCTCGATCTCGCCCAGGTTGGTCCGCTCCAAGGTCTCGGGGATCAGGGACACCTCCGCCCAGGAGTCTCCCAGTTCGGCCACGGTGAGGCTGACGCCGCTGAGCGTGATCGAGCCCTTGTCGACGACGTAGCGGAGGAGCTGCGCGGGCAGCTCGATGCGGATGCGGCGGGCGAAGCCGTCGTCCTCCGCTGAGGCAACCGTCCCGACCCCGTCGACGTGCCCCTGGACGATGTGGCCGCCTAGGCGGTCGCCGGCTTTCATCGCGAGCTCGAGGTTGACGCGGCTGCCCTCGCCGACAGCGCCGAGCGCGGTCACCTGAAGCGTCTGGTTCATCGCCTCGATCTCGAAGCTGCCGTCATCCACCGCCGTTGCGGTCAGGCAGCAGCCGTTGACGGCGATCGAGTCGCCGAGGGAAAGCTCGGTGGCGAGGTGGGAGGCGATCCGCAGGCGCGCGCCGTCGTCGGTGCGGTCGACGGACTCGACGGTTCCTATGTCTTCGATCAGGCCCGTGAACACTTCACCACTCCTTGAAGGTGGCTCGGATCAGGGTGTCTTGGCCGACCTGCTCAGTGGCTGAGGACAAGGCGAGCTGGCGCGCGGGTCCTGTCACGGGGGGCGGACCCCCGTGCTCTACAGACTGACTGCGCGCGGGGGTCCGCCCCCCGCGCCACCCGCGCGAGTGGCCGTCTTTGTCAACACCCAGAAGCATGGGGGCGATGAAGGTACGGGATTCATCGACCTGATCGGCCGAGGCGAAGGCGGATGCGAGGGTTCGGCCGCCCTCGAGAAACAAGCTGGTCACTTCGCGACGGCCGAGTTCGCGGAGGGCGGACTTGATATCGGAGGCGGCGATGGCCTCAGCGCCTGCGTCTCTCAGAGCGGAAACGCGGTCGTTCGGAGCATCTGGAGCCGTGATGACTAGGACCGGCGCCTGGTCCAGGGTCTTGAGGAGCTGGCTGTCGAGCGGGAGTCGCGCCTGGGAGTCGAAGATCACGCGTTTGGGTTGGCGGGCGCCTTCGATGCGGGCCGTTAGGAGCGGGTCGTCGGCCAGGGCGGTGCCGATGCCTACGGCGATCGCGTCGCATTCGGCGCGCCAGCGGTGGACCAGCTCGCGGCTCTCGGGGCCGGAGATCCAGGGGCTGTCGCCTGGTGGCGTGGAGGTCTGGCCGTCTAGGGACATGGCCATCTTCAGGATCACCAGCGGCAGGCCGGTGCGGGCGTGCTTGCGGAAGGGCTGGTTGAGGCGCCGTGCCGCAGTGGCCTCGGCGCCAGATGCGAACGCGACCTCTACCCCGCCGTCGCGGAGGATCCCGGGGCCGCGGCCAGCGGCCTTTTCGCTGGGGTCGTCGGAGGCGATGACCACGCGGTCGATGCCGGCGTCGAGGATCGCCTCCACGCAAGGGGGCTGCCGCCCCTCATGGGCACAGGGCTCGAGCGTCACGTACATCGTCGCGCCAGCTGGGTTCTCGCCCCGCTGGCTGCAGTCCTCCAGCGCCGCGCGCTCGGCGTGCAACCCGCCGAGTTCCGCGTGTAACCCCTCGCCGATCACCTGCCCATCACGCACAACAACGGCGCCAACCAGCGGATTAGGGCTAACTCGCCCCCGGCCCCCCTCAGCCAGCTCCAAAGCTCGCTTCAGGTGCGCCTGATCGGTAGCTGAGACCACGGAGTTCATCGTTGATTGACTCGTCAATCAGTCTACTCCGCTCCCCGTGACAGGACCCGCGCGCCGCAAGCGCGAATAGTCTGAAACCCGATGAAACTGATCATCCAGATCCCCTGCCTAAACGAGGAGCAGACCCTGCCCGCCACTATCGCGGATCTGCCACGCGAGGTCCCCGGCATCGACGAGGTCGAGCTGCTGGTGATCGACGACGGCAGCACCGACCGCACCGTCGAGGTGGCGCGCGAGTGCGGCGTCGAGCACATCGTCCGCCTGACGAACAACAAGGGCCTGGCAGCGGGCTTCCAGGCGGGGCTCGACGCCTGCCTCAAGCTCGGCGCCGACGTCGTCGTCAACACCGACGCCGACAACCAGTACAGGGGCGCCGACGTGGTGAAGCTGGTCGCCCCGATCGTCGCCGGCGAGGCCGACATGGTGGTCGGCGACCGCCGCGTCACCCAGATCGACCACTTCTCCGGATCGAAGAAGGGGCTGCAGCGCTTCGGCAGCTGGGTCGTGCGGCGCCTCTCCGGCACGGACATCACCGATGCCACCTCCGGCTTCCGCGCCTACAACCGCGAGGCCGCCCTGCAGCTGCTGGTCGTCGACAACTTCACCTACACGCTGGAGAGCCTGATGCAGGCGGGCAAGATGCTGGTCGCCGTCGACGAGGTCGAGGTCGGCACCAACCCGAAGACCCGCGAGTCCCGCCTCTTCGCCTCGACGGGCGCCTACGTGCGCCGCAACGCCCCGGCGATCCTCCGCATCTACGCCCGCTACGAGCCGCTGCGCGCCTTCGCGACGGCAGGCGCGATCGTCCTCCTCTGCGCCTTCGGCGCCTGGATGCCGTTCCTGCTCGACTGGATCCTCAACGGCGACAGCGACGGCCACGTCCAGTCGCTGATCCTCGGCGCCGTCCTCTTCATCGCCGCGATGCAGCTCTTCGCCCTCGGCGTGATCGGCGACCTCCTCGCCGGCCAGCGGGTGATGACCCAGCGCGTCTTCGAGCGGGTGCGGCGGGTCGAGCTGGCCCTCGGCGTCGAGCCCTCCCACTACGAGCCCGGCGGGAAGCCCGTCGGGCACGAGACCCACGAGTGAGCAGGAAGGAGCGCGGCGCGGAGGCGAGCGCCGGCGAATACGGGAAAACCGCGGGCTTCCTCGCGATCGGCGTCGGCCTCACCGGCCTGATCACCTACGCCTACTTCCTGATCGCCTCGCACACGCTCTCGAAGCTCGACTACGGGCAGATCACCATCCTCTGGTCGGCGGTCTTCATCACGATCTCGACCCTCTACCGGCCGGTCGAACAGCTGCTCAGCCGCCACGTCTCCGAGCGGCTGGCGAAGGGCGAACCGCTGGCGCAGGAGCTGCGGATCGCCGCGACGATCCAGATCGGTCTGGCCCTGACCTTCGCGGTGATCGCCCTCGCCCTGCGCGGTCCGATCCAGGACGGCCTGCTCGAAGGCAACGAAACGCTCTACTGGGTCTTCTTCGGCGCCGTCCTCTTCTACGCCGCCAGCTACTTCGCCCGCGGCTTCCTCGCCGGGCAGCGGACGTTCGGCCTGTTCACGGCGATGATCCTCTCCGAGTCGGTCTTCCGCACCCTCTTCGCGATCCTGGTCGCGGTCAGCCTGCTGAGCGGCCAGTCCTGGGTCGCGGTCGGGATCGTCGCCGCCCCGAGCCTGAGCCTGATGGTCGTGCCGATCGCCCTCGCCAGGCGCGCGAAAAGGGAACAGCAAACCCAACTAACCGCCCCCGGACGCGAAGCAGAGGCGGCGGCGAGCGACGACTTCACGATGAAGGAGGGCGGTGGGTTCGCGGCCGCGGTCCTCGTGATCATGTTCAGCGAACAGGCCTTCCTCAACGCCGGCCCGATCGTGATCCGGGCCCTCGACGGTGCCGAAGCGGCCGGCTTCATCTTCAACGTGCTGATGCTGGCGCGGGCGCCGCTGCAGCTCTTCCAGGCCGTCTCGACCAGCATCCTCCCCCACCTCACCAGCCTCCACACCTCCGACGCGCCGGAGAGCGAGCGGGAATTCCACCGCTCGGTTCGCGGCGTCCTCCTCGGCGTCGCCGCCTTCGCCGCCTTCACCGCCGTCGTCGTCCTGATCGCGGGCCCGCAGCTGATGCAGCTCGCCTTCAGCGCCAAGTTCGAGTACGACCGGCCGGGCCTGCTCCTGGCCGCCCTGGGGATGGGCCTCTACCTCGGCGCGGTGACGCTCAACCAGGCCTGCGTCGCCCAGGGCCAGGTGCGGCGGGCCGCGGTGCGCTGGATCTCCTGCGCCGGCTTCTTCATCCTCTGGAACTTCCTGCCGATCGTCGGCGACGAGTTCCGCCGCGTCGAGATCGGCTTCGCGCTCACCGCGGGTGTGCTCTTCGCCCTCCTCTACCTGGTCTACCGCTACCCGCACGGGCGCGAGGAGGACATCCCACGGGAAGGCTCGACCGAGGAACTCGAGCTGCGGCTCGCCTCGATAGACGAGAACACCTGAAGTCGTTCCTCTAGGGTCCGGGCGCGATGGGTGGACACGACGCCGAGCTGATCCTGATCGCCGGCGTGCTCCTGTCGGCGGGAATCGTGGGAGCCCTGCTGGCCGACCGGATGCGGGTGCCGGGGCTGCTGCTCTTCCTCGTCCTGGGGATGATCGCCGGCTCCGAGGGGATCGGCGGAATCGAGTTCGACGACGCCGAGCTGGCGCGGACGCTGGGGACGATCGCGCTCGTCCTGATCCTCTTCGAGGGCGGCCTGACCGCCGGCTGGTCGGAGATCCGGCCGGTGCTGGGGACGGCGGCGTCCCTGGCGACGCTGGGGACGATCGTGACGGCGGTGATCGCCGGCCTCGCCGCCAAGCTCCTCTTCGGCCTCACCACCCTGGAAGGGATGCTGGTCGGCTCGGCTATCGCCGCCACCGACTCGGCGGCGATCTTCGCGGTGCTGCGGCGCTCGACCCTGCAGAAGCGGCTGGCGCGCTCGCTCGAGGGCGAGTCGGGGATGAACGACCCGGTGGCGCTGCTGCTGGTGATCGGCTTCATCGAATGGATCGAGGAGCCGGGCTACGGGCTCGCCGACATGGCCGGCCTGCTGGTGCTGAAACTCGCCCTGGGCGCCGCGATCGGGGTGGCGCTGGGGCGCCTGGCGGTGGCGGCCCTCAACCGCATCGAGCTGCCCAGCGACGGCATCTACCCGGTGGCGACGATCGCCGTCGCGGGCCTCGCCTACGGGCTGCCGGAGATGGTGCACGGCTCCGGGTTCCTCGCCGTCTACCTCACCGCCCTCGCCCTCGGCTCCGCCCGGATCCCCGCCCGCCGGACCGTCGTCGCCTTCCACCAGGGCCTCGGCTGGGTCGCCCAGATCGCCCTCTTCATCCTCCTCGGGCTGCTGGTCTTCCCCTCCAGCCTCGACCAGGTCGCCCTCGAGGCGCTCGCCCTGTCGGCGGTGCTGATCCTCCTCGCCCGGCCGGTCGCCGCCCTCGCCGCGACGGTGCTGGCGCCGCTGAACGCGAAGGAGCGGCTGATGCTCGGCTGGGCCGGCCTGCGCGGCGCCACGCCGATCTGGCTCGCGACCTTCCCGGTCGTCGCCGGGATCGGCGCCGGCGACGAACTCTTCGCGATCGTCTTCTTCGTCGTCGTCAGCTCCACCCTGGTCCAGGGCGCGAGCTTCGAGCCGCTGGCGCAGCGGCTGGGGCTGACCACCGACGAGCCGGCGCTGCCGCGGAGGCTGCTCGAGTCCGGCCGCATCCGCCGCATGGGCGGCGACGTGATCTCCTACCGGCTGCCGGAAGGCGCGGCCGCGGCAGGTCACCCGGTCCGCGAGCTGGAACTACCGCGGGAGGCGCTCGTCAACGTGATCGTCCGCGAAGGGAGCGCGATCCCGCCGCGGGGCTCGACCGAGCTGCAGGAGGGCGACGAGCTCCACATCCTCGTCCGCAGCGAGCTGCGCGACGAGGTCGAGGCGATGACCGACAGGTGGGTCAAGGGGCCGGTCGGCAAACCCGCCCCGCCGCCGCTGCCACGCCGAGGAGCCTCACAGGTCTTCACCGTCCACCCCGCCCGCGGCGACGGCGAGCTGGGCGAGGAGATCGACGGCGTTCCCGTCGCCGCGGTGCTCCGCGACCGCAGCGAGCGGGGCGCCTACCTCGTCGCCCTCACCGACGGCCGCTATGCCGTGAAGAGCTCTGGCCTGGTCGCGATCGGCGGCCGCCGCGCCCTGGCGGGCTGGTGCGAGCGCCGCAGCGAACGCCCAGACGTCGACTCGGCGGACCGTGCCTGGTGGCAGGAGGTAACCGGAGCGTTGATCGCGCGTGGCTGAGCGCCTAAGAAGCCCCGGCAGCCTCAGCGATCTCGCTGTAGGCGGCAGCCGGGTCGGCGGCGCCGAAGACGGCTGAGCCGGCTACGAAGAGGTGGGCGCCGGCGGCGGCCAGCGGGCCGGCGGTGCTCGCGTCGACTCCGCCGTCGACCTCGATCCGAGCTTTGCCGGCGAGCGGGGCGAGGCGCTCGACCTTTTCCGGAGAGGTCTCGATGAAGGACTGGCCGCCCCAGCCGGGGTTCACCGTCATGCAGAGGACGATGTCGGCCATGCCGCGCAGCTCCTGCACCGCCTCGACCGGAGTGCCGGGGTTGATCGCGATCCCGGCGAGGCAGCCGAGCTCGCGGATCGCGTTGAGGGTGCGGTGGGCGTGCGGCGTCGCCTCCTCGTGGAAGGTGATCGAGTCGGCGCCGGCCTTGGCGAACTCGGCGATCTGGCGCTCCGGCGTCTCGATCATCAGGTGCACGTCGACGACCCCACCCGCGTTATGAACCTGATCCGCGATCCCGCTCAGGACCAGCGGCCCGATCGTGATCGGGGGGACGAACTGCCCGTCCATCACGTCGAAGTGGATCACCCGCGCGCCGGCGTCCATCACCTCTCCAACTTGTGATCCCAACCTGCCCATGTCGGCGGACAGGATCGAGGGCGCCACCCGCGGCGCACCCAGGAGCTCTCGCATCTGCTCGCTCATCGGCCGCAGCCTACTGAGCGCATCCGGATGGCGTTCAGGCGACGCGAAGCATGGAGGCCCCGCATGACTGGCATTCCATGTCGGCGGTGTGGCTCATCCGGGCGATCGTCTGGTGCTCGCCGCAGTTGGGGCACTGGGAGACGAGTTCGAAGCGGGTGAGGCAGTTCACGCAGCGCAGCCGGCCCGGCAGCTGGGTCGGGCGCAGCCATGGCTCGCCGCAGCTCGGGCAGGGGGCACGCCCGAGCGGATTGGCCTCCCCCGCGCTTGACTGGTTGGGGTCGCTCATCTCTCTAATCATTGCGGGTCGGCGCGCCGCGTGAGGCGGGCGACGAAGAAACCGGTGGTCCGATCGCGGTCCGGGCGCAGCTGCAGGCAGCGCGGCTCGGCGCCCGAAGCGAGCGCGGGCGCACGGGCGCCGAGGTCGTCGAGCTCCAGCGGCGGCACCTCGCCGGCCGCCGAGGCGCGCAGCAGCGCGGCGATCCGGTCCTCGTTCTCGCGGCGGGAGATCGTGCAGGTGGAGTAGACGAGGGTTCCGCCGGGACGCAGCGCGGCGGCGGCGCGGCGCAGCAGCTCGTCCTGGATCTCGGTGAGGCGCTGGATCGCCTTCGGCGACTTGCGCCAGCGGGCGTCAGGACGGGAGGCGAGCGTGCCGAGGTCCGAGCAGGGGGCGTCGAGGAGGACCCGGTCGAACACCTGCGCCATCCCGGCCTCCCGCGCGTCGGCCTCGATCACGCTGACGGAGCGCAGGCCGAGGCGGCCGGCCTGGGCGGCGACTTCGCCGGCGCGGGCCGGGTCGAGCTCGACCGAGATCACCTCGCCGCGGTCGCCCATCCGCTCGGCGATCTGCCCGGTCTTGATCCCCGGCCCGGCGCAGAGGTCGAGCACGTGCTCCCCCTCCCGGGGGTCGAGCACCTCGACCACGGCGGCGGAGCCGCGGCTCTGCGGGGTCAGCTCGCCGGCCACGATCGCGGCCGGCACCGACTCGCCGGTGCGTCCCCCGATCACGATCGTCTCCGCCGCCGCCAGGGGCCACCCGGCCTCGGGCGCCTTCGCCTCCACCCCCGCTTCGCCGAGCCGCTTGAGCATCGCCTCCCGCGAGGTCCGCAGCGAGTTCACCCGCATCGCCACCTCGACCCGCTGGTTGCAGGCGGCGAGGGCCCCGCGCGCCGCCTCCTCCCCCAGCTCCCGCCACCACATCTCCGCCAGCCACTTCGGCGCCGAGTCGGCGATCGCCGCGGCGGCCGGGGTCGAGTCGTCGGCGAGCAGCTCCCTCGTCAGCTGCTCGCGCTCACGCGCCGCCCGCCGCAGGACCGCGTTGACGAGGCCGGAGGCGTGGGCGGCGCCGGCGGACTTGACCAGCTCGACGGCCTGGTCAACGGCGGCGTGGTCCGGGGTCGCGTCGGCGAAGAGCAGCTCGTAGA
>DASUQZ010000024.1:0-5812 GCA_036280335.1 Solirubrobacterales bacterium | reverse complement strand
CTGGAGAGGGGCGCCCCGCCCCCTACCACCTGCCTGGCTACCGAAGTTCAGCCGAGGTCTTCTTCAGCAGCTGCCGAGCCACGATCAGCAGCTGGATCTGCTGCGTCCCCTCGAAGATGTCGAGGATCTTCGAGTCGCGCGCCCACTTCTCGAGCAGCTCGTTCTCGCCGTAGCCGATGCTGCCGCAGAGCTCGACGCAGCCGAGCGTGACGTCGACGCCGGTGCGCCCCGCCTTCGCCTTGGCCATCGAGGCCTGCAGCGAGTTCGGCTTCGAGTTGTCAGCCATCCAGGCGGCCTGGAGGGTGAGCAGCCAGGCGGCCTCGTAGTCGGCCTCCATTTCCAGGAAGCGGGCCGCGGCGGCGTGCTGGTTGTTGGCGGGGACGTCGTAGTCGATCTCGACGCCCGCCTTCTTCAGCTGCTTCCGCGTCTCTTCCAGCGCCGCGCGGGTGACGCCGACGGCCATCGCGGCGACCAGCGGCCGCGTGTTGTCGAACGTTTCCATCACCCCGGCGAAGCCCTTCTCCTTGACCTCCGGGTCGCCCAGCAGCGCCTCTTTCGGCACCCGGCAGTCCTGCAGGGTGAAGTTGGCGGTGTCGGAGGCGCGGATTCCGAGCTTGTGCTCGAGCCGGTCCAGCTTCAGGCCGGGGTTGTCCCGCTCGACGATGAACGACTTGATCGCCGCCCGGCCCTTCGAGCGGTCGAGGCTCGCCCAGACGACGATCAGGTCGGCCCGGTCGCCCGAGGTGACGAAGATCTTCTCGCCGTTGAGGACGTACTCGTCGCCGTCGAGCTCGGCGGTGGCGCGGATCGCGGCGGAGTCCGAGCCGGCTTCCGGCTCGGTGATCGCCATCGCGGCCCACTTGCCGCCGTACTTCTTCAGCTGCTCCTCGGTCGCCACCGAGGCGATCGCGGAGTTGCCGAGGCCCTGGCGGGGCATCGAGAGCAGCAGCCCGACGTCGCCCCAGCAGAGCTCGATGATGCCGAGCACGGTGGAGAGGTTGGAGCCGTTGCGGTTCTCGCCGTCGGCGGCTTTTTCGCGGCGGACCCCGGCGGCGCCGGCGCCGCCGATGTCGGAGCCCTCGTTCATGCCGTCGATCAGCGACGCCAGCATGTCGAGCTCTTTCGGGTAGGTGTGCTCGGCCTCGTCGTATTTGCGCGAGATCGGGCGGAACACCTCGGTGGCGACCTGGTTGGCCTGCGTCGCCAGGGGCTTGAACTTCTTCGGTATCTCGAGGTTGATCGTCATGTCTGTCCTTCGCTCGTCTTAGGTGTGTCGCTTTGCTCTCGGTATGCGAGAGGAAGGCGCCACTAGACGAGCAGGGCGCCCTCCATCACGCCCGCGGCTCGGAGGTCTCGGTACCAGCGCTCGACCGGGTGCTCCTTGACGAAGCCGTGGCCGCCGAGCAGCTGCACGCCGTCGGAGCCGATCCGCATGCCCTTGTCGGTGCAGAGCTTGCGGGCGATCGCCGCCTCGCGGCCGAAGCTCTCGCCCCGGTCGGCGCGGCTCGCCGCGCGGTAGGTCGCCAGCCGCATCGCGTTCGACTCGATGCCGATGTCGGAGACGGTGAAGGCGACGCCCTGGCGGTTGGAGATCGGTTCGCCGAACGCCTGCCGGTCGTTGACGTAGGGGATCACGTAGTCGAGCACGGCCTGGGCCGTCCCCGTGGCGAGCCCGCACCAGGCGATCCGCGAGCGGTTCACGCAGGCGGCGTAGTCCTTGGCCTTGGCGTTGCCCTCGCCGAGCAGCGCGTTAGCCGGGAGTTTGACTTTGTCGATCAGCAGGCGACCGGTGGCGGCGGGCCGCAGGCCCATCGCCGGCTCGTCCTCGATCGAGAGCCCTTTGGCGCCGGACTCGACGATGAAGAGCGCCGGGCCGATCCCCTCGGCGTCGGCGGCGACGACGAAGAGCTCGCACTCCTTGGCGCGGGCGAGCAGCGACTTGGCGCCGCTCAAGACCCACTCGTCGCCTTTCTTCTTCGCCTTCGTCTCCAGCTGGAAGGGGTCGAACAGCGGCCGGGGCTCGAGGATCGCCAGTGCCGCGGCGGGGATGTCCTCGCCGGTGAAGGCGGGGAGGTAGGTGGCCTCCTGGTCGGCGCTGCCCCAGAGGCCGATCGCGGTGGCGACGGCGCCGGGGGCCATCGCGGCGTAGGCGATGCCCATGTCGCCGTGGGCGAGCGCCTCGCCGATCAGGATGCTGGTGACCGCCGACTGCTCGGTCATCACGCCGCCGAGCTCCTCGGGGACGCCGAGCATGTTGACGCCGAGCTCGTTGGCCTGGTCGAGGATCTCCTTCGGGGTCTCCCGCTTCTCGTCTGCCTCCAGCGCCGCCTTGCGGATCTGGTCCTCGGCGAACGCGCGGCCGGCCTCCTGGAACATCTGCTGCTCGTCGTCAGGCGTGAGGTCGAAGAGGCCCTTCGACTTGCCCTTCTTCTGGCGGGCGGGTTTGCCCAGCTTCTGGGTCGCCTTGAACGCGCGGCCGGCGGCGGTGGCGCCCTTGAACCCGTTCTTGGTGCCCTGGAAGAGGGCCTTCTCGACCTGCTTGCGGATGCGGATGCGGTCCAGCAGGTCGGATCCCGCGAGGCGGTTCAGCGCCCGCAGGCCGAAGCCCATCCCGCGCTCCGCCATCCCCTTGTTCTCGGTGGTGGTGGTCACTTCTTCTTCCTTCCGGTTTTGGCGGTTTTGGAGGTTCTGGAACTGGTCGTCTTCAGCGGCTGCACGCGCCCGTCGAGATGGGGCGTGCCCTTCCTGGCGTCGCGGACGGCGAAGAGGATCTCCTCGCCCTCGTCGGCGCTGGCGAACTCGACCCGAGCCGGCAGCAGGATCGGCTTGCGGAAGCGGACCTCGACCTCGAAGCTCTCGGGCAGGCGGCTTTCCAGCTGGGCCAGCGCCCGCGCCTTCGTCCACATCCCGTGCGCGATCGCGCCGGGGAAGCCGAGCGGCTTCGCGGTCAGGGAGTGCATGTGGATCGGGTTGCGGTCGCCGGAGACGGCGCCGTAGCGGCGGCCGAGGGCACCGTCGAGCTTCCACTCGGCGCTTGCGGGGACGTCGGCGGGCAGCGGCTCGAAGCCCTTCTCCTGCTTGCTTTTCTTGCTGTCGCTGGTTTCTCCGTTGGAGCTACCGCGGCGGAGCATCGTGCTGACGCTCTCCCAGACCACCTCGCCGTCGACCAGGACCTCGGTCTCCAGCGAGAAGGTCCTGCCTTTCGGGTGCGGCTGCAGCTTCGTCGGCCGGACGCGGATCGTCATCTCCTCGTCGATCCCGATCGGCCGCTTCTGGGTGATCGAGTTCTCGACGTGGACGAGGCCGACCGCCCCGAACGGGAACGAGCCGTTGCTCATCACCGCCATGTGCAGTGGGAAGGCGAGCATGTGCGGGTAGGTCGGCGGCAGCTGGTCGCGCAGGGCGAAGCCGCAGACCTTGGCGTAGGCGGCGACCTCGGCCGGATCGGCGGTGACGCCGGCCAGCTCGAGGTCGAGCCCGTCGGGGATCTCGCCGCCCCCGCCCGGGACGAACGGGAGCAGCGAGGCGCCGGGGATCATCGGCAGCGCCGCCCGCGCGTAGAGCGGCAGGATGCTGGGGCTGCTGTCGAGGGTCTTCGCCATCCGCGTCAGGCCCCCAGCAGGCTCTGGCCGCAGACGCGGACGGTGTTGCCGTTGACGCCGGTCGAGGCGGGGCTGGCGAACCAGGCGATCGTCTCGGCGACGTCGACCGGCAGGCCGCCCTGCGAGAGGCTGGAGAGCCGGCGGCCGGCTTCGCGCGGGCCGATCGGCATCGCCGCGGTCATCTGGGTCTCGATGAAGCCCGGCGCGACCGCGTTGATCGTCGCTTTGCGCTTCGCCAGCTCGGGAGCCATCGCTTCGACCATCCCGATCACGCCGGCCTTGGAGGCGGCGTAGTTGGTCTGGCCGTTGTTGCCAGCGATCCCGGCCATCGAGGAGACGCCGACGATGCGCCCGTTCGGCCGCAGCAGCTTCTTGGCGAGCAGCGCCTCGTTGATCCGCTCCTCGCTGGAGAGGTTGATCTCCATCAGCTGCGTCCAGCGCTCCTCCGGCATCTTCGCGATCGTCCGGTCTTTGGTGACGCCGGCGTTGTGGACGACGATGTCGACGCCGTCGGAGAGCTCGGCGGCGATCTTCTCGGGAGCGTCGTCGGCGGTGATGTCGAGCTCGATCGAGCGGCCCCCGATCGCCTCGGTGACCGCTTTGAGGTCGGCCGCCATCGGCGGGATGTCGAGGCCGACGACTTCGGCGCCGTCGCGGGCGAGGGTGTTGGCGATCGCCGCGCCGATCCCGCGCGAGGCGCCGGTGACCAGCGCCACCTTGCCGGCGAGGGGCTTCTCCCAGTCGATCTTCGGGCTCGGCGCGACGCCCTTGCCAATCCGGATCACCTGGCCGGAGACGTAGGCCGAGCGGGGGGAGAGGAGGAAGCGCAGCGTCGACTCCAGCTGGTCCTCGGCGCCCGCTTCGACGTAGACGAGCTGCGCGGTCGAACCGCGGCCGCCGATCTCCTTGGCGAGCGAGCGGGTGAAGCCCTCCAGCGCCCGCTGGGCGATGTGGGCCTCGACCGAGCCGGCCTCCGACGGCGGGGTTCCGAGGACGACGGCGCGGCCGCTGCGCTGCAGGCGCGAGACGGCGGGGTAGAAGAAGCGCTGCAGCTCGACCAGCTCGGTGGAGCTGCTGATCCCGGTGGCGTCGAAGACGAGCGCCTTGACCTTGCCCTCGGCGCCTGCCCTTTCGGCCTTGACGCTGTCGAGGACGCCGGCGATCGCCTTGCCGAGGCGGCCTTCCGGCGCGGCGCCGGAGAGGACCGGGCCGGCCACGACCGGCTGGTCCTCCTGGTAGCGGTCGAGCGAGACCGGCTGCGGCAGCCCGAGCTGCTTGGCGATCGTGCCGACGACCGGCGCGTTGACAACCTGCGAGTAGCGGTCAGCCATGGTTACTTGGCACCTCCCGGAGCCTCGAGGATCGCGACGACACCCTGGCCGGCGGCGGCGCAGATGCTGATCACGCCGCGGCCCTTGCCGTCTTCGTTGAGCTGCTTGGCGAGGCTGGCGACGATCCGCCCGCCGGTCGCGGCGAACGGGTGGGCGGCCGCCAGCGAGCCGCCGTTGACGTTGAGCTTCTTGCGGTCGATCGCGCCGAGCGGTTTGCTGCGGCCGAGCTTCTCTTTGCAGAAGCCCTTGTCTTCCCAGGCCTTCAGCGTGCAGAGGACCTGCGCCGCGAAGGCCTCGTGGATCTCGTAGTAGTCGAAGTCCTGCAGCTTCAGGCCGGCCCGGTCGAGCATCCGCGCCATCGCGTAGGCCGGCGCCATCAGCAGGCCTTCGCGCTTGTGGATGTGGTCGACGGCGGCGGTCTGCGCCTCGGTGATGTAGGCGAGGACCGGCAGGTCGTGTTCCTTCGCCCACTCCTCGGAGGCGAGCAGCACCGCCGAGGCGCCGTCGGAGAGTGGCGTCGAGTTGGCCGCGGTCATCGTCCCCTCGGGGCCGCCGAAGACCGGCTTCAGCTTCGCCAGCTTCTCCAGGTTGGAGTCGGGGCGAAGGTTCTGGTCACGGTCGAGCCCGATGTAGGGGGTGATCAGGTCGGTCTGGAAGCCGCGCTCATAGGCGGCGGCGAGGTTCTTGTGGGAGGTGACCGCGAGCTCGTCCTGCTCGGCGCGGCCGATGTCCCATTCGGTGGCCATGATCGCGCAGTGCTCGCCCATCGAGAGGCCGGTGCGGGGCTCCTCGTTGCGGGGGATCGCCGGGACGATGTGGCCGGGGCGGACCTTCGTCAGCGTTTTCAACTTGCCCATCGTCGAGCGCTCGCGGTTGGCC
>DASUQZ010000023.1:0-10287 GCA_036280335.1 Solirubrobacterales bacterium | reverse complement strand
AGGCCGGCAGCAGGGGGATGTCGTAGAGGTCGATGATCGCCGCGCGGGCTTGGGCGATCTCGTCCGAGTACCAGTAGCGTTCGAAGTCGGAGCGGCTCTCCCAGACCATCGTCTGCCGGAAGGCGAGCGGATCGTCGGTGGAGCGGGTCAGCGACCAGCTCTTGGCGCCGTAGGCGGGTGCCTTCGCCGCCGCCGCTTCCCAGAGGTCGAGGAAGCGGTCGGCCCGCATTGGGGTGATGTGCCAGTCGAGCGTGCAGACCTCAGCCATCAGATTCGCCTTTCGAGTCGCTTGCCTGCGGCGCTCACGCGCCGACCTCCGCGCGGATCGCCCCCGGGCCCTCCTCGTGCTGGCCCTCGTCCTCGGACTCGGCGCCGACCAGGATCGCGATCTTGCCGAGGTGCTTGTTTTCGTGCATCAGCTGGTGGGCGGCGGGGACCCCGTCGAAGCCCATCGTTTCGGAGAGCACCGGCCGCACCTTGCCCTCCGCCATCAGCTGGTTCGCCCGCATGCACTCGTAGGCGTTGGCGAAGTGGGAGCCGATGATCTGCTTCTGCTTCATCCACAGGTAGCGGACGTCGAAGTCGAGCTGGTAGCCGGAGGTGGCGCCGCAGATCACGACCTTGCCGAACGGCTTGACGGTGAAGACCGAGGTCGGGAAGGTGGCGCGGCCGACGTGCTCGAAGACGATGTCGGGCGCGTCGCCGAGGATCTCTTTGACCCGCTTGGCGAAGGCGCGGGAGCCCTTGAAGCGCTCCTTGTCGGCGGCGGGATCGGCGAGGTTGTCGTCGGTCCGCATCATCTCGCGGAACTCGTTGCGGTTGACGTAGTCGACGGCGCCGAGCTTCTTGATCAGCTCGCCCTTCTCGTCGGAGGAGACGACGCCGATCGCGTTGGCGCCGGCCGCTTTGCAGAGCTGCACGGCGAAGACGCCGAGGCCGCCGGCGGCGCCCCAGATGAGGACGTTGTGGCCGGCCTGCAGGTTGCACTGGTCCATCAGCATCCGGTAGGCGGTGAAGTAGGTGAGCCCGTAGGAGGAGGAGTCGACCCAGGAGAGGTTGCGCGGCTTCGGCAGCAGCTGCTGGGCCTGGACCTTGGTGAACTGGGCGAAGGAGCCCCAGGTGGTCTCGTAGCCCCAGATCCGCTGGCTCGGCGCCGCCATCGGGTCGAGCCCGTGCACCTCGACGTCCTCGTAGGAGGCCTGGTTGCAGTGGATCACGACCTCGTCGCCGACTTTCCAGCGGGTGACGCCCTCGCCGACCTTCCAGACGATGCCGGAGGCGTCGGAGCCGCCGATGTGGTGGCCGTACTCGGGATGGTCGCCGTAGCCGAAGATCGAGACCGGCTCGCCCAGCGAGGCCCAGACGTTGTTGAAGTTGACGCCGGCCGCCATCACCCGCACGATCACCTCGAAGGCGCCGGGCTCGGGAACCTCGATCTGCTCCAGCTGGAACGCGTCTTTCGGTTCGCCCTCGCGCTCCTGGCGGATCACCCACGCCGCCATCGTCTCCGGCAGCGTGCCGGGCTCCACGTCCAACTTGGCTACTTCACTCGTGTCAACGGCCAAAACCGGCTCCTCCGCGGGTCGCGTGTACGGGCGCCGAATCCTAGTGCAGCTTCCCGCCGCGGCGGGGGGAGGGGCCGGCAACCCTCTTCACTCGCAACTCGTCGATGAAGAGCCGGAGGCTGGCGCCTCGCCTCGCTTCGCTCCTCCTGCGCAAAACGTTCAGAGGGTCGCCGGCCCCTCCCATCACAGGCGTCCTTCAGCTGAGCTGTCGGATGGGCGACGGGTACTGCCTCCGAACGTTTTGCGCTTCTCGCCCCGAGCGGCTTGCGGCCAGCCGGGGACGATCCAGCGAGTAAGCGAGTGAGGAGGTAGTACCCGTCGCCCTAAGCGGCTTCTGCTTCGGGCAGCTCGGGGCCGTTCTCGCGCAGCTCGGGGGCGGTGATCTCGCGGACGGTGGCCTCGACGGGCTTCGGCGGCTCGATCTCCTTGCCGGGGGCGACGCCGAGGCCCTCGACCTTGCGCAGCTGCGGCAGCAGCCGCCGTTCCATCGAGCCGACGGCGGTGTCGTAGGCGCCGGTGGCGGTGCGCAGGCCGCGGCCGATCTTGTCGAAGTCGCCGAGGAATTTCGAGAAGCGGGTGTGGAGGGTCTTCGCCGCCTCGGCGATCTCGGCGGCCTCGGCGACCATCCGCTCCTGGCGCCAGCCCAGCTCCATCGTCCGTAGCAGCCCGATCAGCGAGGTCGGGCTGACCAGGAGCACGTTGCGCTCGAGCGCGTAGTCGAAGAGGCCTGGGTCGGCAGCGAAGGCGGCGTGCAGGGCCGGCTCGTTGGGGATAAAGCAGATCACCAGGTCCGGCATCTCGCCGGGGTTGAACTGCCCCTGGTAGTCCTTGGAGCTGAGGCTGCGCACGTGCTCGCGGGCCTGGCGCGCGTGGCGCTCCAGGTGCGTCCGTCGCTCCGCTTCGACCTCGCTCTCCTGGGCGTCGAGGAAGGCGTCGAGCGGCACCTTCGAATCGGCGACGAAGCTGCGCCCCTCGGGCAGCAGGAAGCGGGCGTCCGGACGCAGGCTGCCGTCTTCGGTGCGCAGCGTCGCCTGCAGCTCGAAGTCGACGTGCTCGGTCATGCCGGCGATCTCGACGCAGCGGCGCAGCTGCAGCTCGCCCCACTGGCCGCGCGTCTGCGGCTGGCGCAGCGCCTTCTTCAGGCCGGCGGTCTCGCTGTTGAGGTTGCCGATCGTCTGCCCCATCTGTTCGAGCAGCGCCTGCGTGCGCAGGTCGGTCTCGCCCCGCGCCTGGACCTGCTTCTCGATTCTCTCCTGGCCGCGGGCGATCCGCTCGGCCAGGCCCTTGATCTCCGCCTGGCGCTTGTCGAGGGCGGCCTCGGCGCTCTTGACGTCGACTTCGCGCGCCTCCTTGTTGGCCTGCAGCAGCCCCGGCAGCGCCTCGGAGAGGGCCTGGGCGGTGGCGTGGGAAGCGGCCTCCTGGATCGCGGGGGCGAGGTCGGGCTGCTCGGCGGGCTCGGGCTCCCGCGTCACCAGCAGGTAGACGAGCGCGACGGCGAGGACGAGGACGGCGATGGCGAGTGCAACGGTCATAGGGCCAGGCTGACGAAGGGCGCAGACGGAAACGCGCGACCTGAAATCCCGCTTGCAGCGGCTTCCCTCGAGAAACCGCTTTGTTTTTGATCAAGCATCCCTTACCAATGTGCCCTGCGCCCAATAACGGGCGCACTGAAGAAGGGAGAGGGTCAGATGACTCGCGTTCTCAAATCACTCGGCCTGGCGCTGGCCGCCATGGCCGCACTGGTGGCGATGATGGCGCCGGCGGCGCAGGCGGAAACAGGGGCGCTGACAGCCCCGCTGTTCCCGGCGATCGTCACAGGCAACCAGCAGCCGGGGCCGACGTTCGACATCGGCGAAGGGCCGCTCAAACAGGTGGGTTGCGGCGTCTCGAGGCTCGACTCGACACTTCTCGGCCCCACCGACCCCGTCACATTCCAGCCCACCTACCTCAACTGCATCGCCGAACCGGGGGCGATGCCGGTGACAATCACACTCAACGGCTGCGACTACTCGATCGGGTTCACCCGGCCGGGCACCACAGGGTGGCCGGAAGGGACAGGGACGATGCAGGCGTCGATCAACTGCCCGCCGGAACAGCAGATCGAAATCCACGTCTACGAAAACGCGATGAGGCACGCCGAAAACGTCTCGCTCTGCACATACGACATCCGCCCGCAGGGGCCGGTGCCAGCCGGCGTCTACCACAACAGGGTGGGGATGCCCAACGACGTGGAAGCCACAGTCCAGGCGAATTTCACAGCTCAGAGCACAATCGGACCGGCGGCGATCTGCGGCGGCAATGCCTTCAACCAGCACCTGCCGATCAGGCTCACAGGCACCTACACACTGCGAGCCTTCGAAGACATCAACGGAGTCGAGGGAGCCCCGATCCCGCTTGACGTCGGCTAGCTAAGGCAGCAGGACGTCGTTCTGCGAGGAGGCGCGGAAGCTGCCCACCGTCAGGCGGGCGGGCCGCGCCTCCGGCATTCCGGCGGCGGAGATCCTGTAGGAGCCGGCGGGGAGGTCGACCTGGAAGGTGCCGGGGCTGCGGGCGAAGACCGTGGTCGATTCGGCCTCCCTGTCGCCCTGAATCCGCAGTTTCGTGTTGCGGGGCGTCTGGTTGGCGGTGACGAAGGTGACGTCGAGCAGCTCCTGCCGCGCCTTCAGGGGCGGCTCGGGATGGTCCCGGTTCTGCGGGATCTCCTGGAACTTTTCCCGGCCCATCGCGATCTTCACCGGCTGCACGATCACCTCGTCCGGGTTGATCGTGACGCTGACCCGCGTCGAGACCTGCGGGCGCTGGTCGTTCTCGTGGCGGGATTCGCCGCAGCCGGCAATCAGCGCCGCTCCGATCAGGCCGGCAACCGCCGCCGCTCTCGCTCCTCCTCGGCCCACGCGCTGAATCTAACCGAAGGGGAGGGCGACGACCTCGGCCGTAACGCCATCTTCACCTACGGCGACCGTCGCACCCGGCTCCGCCTCGCGGCGCAGGATCGCCAGGCCGATCGGGCCGAGGGCGGGGGAGAGGGCGGCGCTTCCCAGCCTCCCCACCTCCTTCTCGCCGAGGCGGAGGGTCGTCCCCGCCGGCGCCGGGGCGCTCAGCCTCAGGCCCCGCAGATGGCGGTTCGGCTTGCCCTTGTAGTGGAGGCGGGCGACCGTCTCCTGGCCGATGTAGCAGCCCTTGGTGAAGCTGACCGCGTCCTCGACGATGCCGGCCTCGGCGGGCATCGTCTCGGTGCCCATCTCGGCGCCGAAGCGCGGCCGGCCGGCCTCGATCCTGAGGATCTCGGCCGCCTCGGGGGAGACCTCGACGGCGCCGCCGGCGAGGAGGGCGTCGCGGGCGCGGTCCCGCTCCGCGGCGGGGACGAAGACGTCGATTCCGGCGGCGGTGCCGACCGCGAGGCACTCGGCGCCGCCCACGACCACGGTTTCGCAGGCGTGCTCCGGCAGCGCCGCCGAGCCGGCGATCTCGACGGCCCGCGGGCCGATCAGGGAGAAGAGCGCCTGCTCCTCGCCCGCGTCGCGGACCTCGACCTCGCGGCCGATCTTGTACATCTGCAGGTGCCGGCGCGCCGCCTCCAGCCCCTCCGGCTCGAGGTCGATCCAGAGGTCGGGCTCCTCGCCCGGCCGCAGCACCCGCATGTCGGCCTGCATGTGGCCCTTGCGGTCGAGCAGCGCCGCGTAGATGCCGTCCCCGGGCTCCAGCGCCTCGGTGTCGTTGGTCAGCTGCCCCTGCAGGTACTCCGCCGCCTCGGGGCCGCCGACGACCAGCAGCCCCCGCTCGGGGCGATCCAGCAGCCCGCACTCCTCCCGGAGCTGCCGGTACTGGGCATCCAACTCGACGGTGGGAGCGCTCATCTCCCCCGATTCTAGGAAGCCGGGTTTTAGACGGATCGAAATCCGCTTTTAGATGTGTCAAAATCGGATCTCATGAGCGAGCAGGCCGAGAAGAAGGGGATCAGCCGGCGCAGCCTCCTCGGCGGCGCGGCGCTGGCCGTGCCGGCGGCCGCCGGTCTGGTCGGCCTGACCGAGGGCGCCCGGGGCGGCGAGCCCGCCGCGGGCGGGGCGACCGGCGCCCACGGCCACGCCGGTCACAACGAGTTCCCGCACGCCACCTTCGCCGCCGGTCGCACGGTCGACCACCGGGCGAACGGCTTCCACCCGACCGAGCTGCTGCGCGACTTCGACTACGGCCGCACCCGCCGCCTCGCCTCCGGGCGGGTCCTGCGCGAATGGGACCTCGTCGCCGTCGACCGCGAGATCGAAGTCGCCCCCGGGGTCAAGTACGAAGCCTGGACCTACAACGGCCGGGTGCCCGGACCGACCCTGCGGGCGCGCGAGGGGGAGCTCCTGCGGATCAACTTCGTCAACAACTCCGACCACCCCCACACGGTCCACGTCCACGGCATCCACTCGGCGCTGATGGACGGGATGCCGGGAATCGGCGAGAACCGCGGCGGCGGCCAGATCGAGCCCAAGCAGAGCTTCACCTACGAGTTCGACGCCTCGCCCTTCGGCCTCCACCTCTACCACTGCCACGTCGCCCCGCTGGCGGCCCACATCGCCCGCGGCCTCTACGGCGCCTTCGTCATCGATCCCAAGCAGGGACGCCCCGAAGCCGACGAGATGGTGATGGTGATGAACGGCTTCGACACGAACTTCGACCTCGGCAACGAGGTCTACGCGGTCAACACGGTCGGCTTCCACTACGTCGACGAGCCGATCCAGGTCGCCCGCGAGGAGCTGGTCCGCATCTACCTCGTCAACGTGCTCGAGTACGACCCGCTCAACTCCTTCCACATCCACGGCAACTTCTTCAACTACTTCCCGACCGGCACCTCGCTGCAACCGACCGAGTTCACCGACACGGTGATCCAGGGGCAGGCGCAGCGCGGGATTCTCGAGCTGAAGTTCCCCTACGACGGCGACTACATGTTCCACGCCCACGTCAGCGAGTTCGCCGAGCTCGGCTGGTCGGGCTTCTTCCGCGTCGGCGATCCCTCCAAGCTGACCGCCGCGGTCGCCGCATCGATGTACTGCGAGCTGCCCTGGGGCAAGGGGAGCCCGGCCTGATGGAGGCGGCGCGGGCACAGGAGCGCAGCCTCGGCGCCGGCCTGCCGGCCTGGGCGCTGGGGCTGATCCCGCTGGCCCTGATCGTCGCCGCGATCGGCGGCTTCGCCCTGCTCGGCGGCCCGGGCCTCGGCGAGCGCACGGGGCCGCCGGTCGAGGAAGTCGCGGTCGAGAAGACGGTCCTGCGGCCGGGGGAGATCGAGCTGACCCTGCGCAACGACGGCCCCGACCCGGTCGAAATCGCCCAGGTCGCCGTCAACGACGCCTACGCGCCCTTCGCCGCCGAGGGCGGCCGCGAGATCGGCCGTCTCGGCTCCGGCACCGTCACGATCGACTACCCCTGGGTCGAAGGCGAAGCGATCGAGATCTTCGTGCTCACCTCCAGCGGCGGCACCGTCGACGCCTCGATCCCGGTCGCCGCGGAAACCCCCGAGGAGGACGTCGGCTTCTTCGGCCTGATGGCGCTGCTGGGGATCTACGTCGGCGTCATCCCGGTCAGCCTCGGCATGCTCTGGCTGCCCTTCCTGCGCCGGCTGGGGCGGGAGTGGATGGGGGGCCTGATCGCCTTCACGATCGGGCTGCTCGCCTTCCTGGCGATCGACGCCGGCCTGGAGGGGCTGGAGATCGGCGGCGAGGCCCCGGGCGCGTTCGGCGGCACCGGGCTCGTCTTCGTCGGCGGGCTGGTCGCCTATCTCCTCCTCGCCGGCGTCGACGCCTACCTGGCGCAGCGCTCCCGGCAGGCGAAGGCCGCCGGGGCTGGGGCGGCCGGCGCCGGCTACCTGGCGCTGCTGGTCGCGATCGGGATCGGCCTCCACAACCTCGGCGAGGGGCTGGCGATCGGCAGCGCGTACTCCAGCGGCGCGCTCGCCCTCGGCGCCTTCCTCGTCGTCGGCTTCGCGATCCACAACACGACCGAGGGGCTGGCGATCGTCGCGCCGCTGCGCGAGCGCTCGAACCCCGGCCTGAGGCGCCTGCTCGCCCTCGGCCTGATCGCCGGCGCCCCGGCCATCCTCGGCGCCTGGATCGGCGCCGCCGCCTTCAACCCCAGCCTCGGGGCGCTGCTCTTCGGCGTCGGCGTCGGCGCGATCGCCCGCGTGATCGTGCAGATCGCCCCGGTGATGCGCGACCGAGAGGGGCGCTACCTGTATCCCGCGACCGTGGCGGGGATCCTGGTGGGCATCGCCGTCATGTACCTGACCGGCCTGCTGGTGTCGGTCTGATGGGCGCCGGCGAGGGCGGCCGCGGGCGCCGCGACCCCAACACGGAGGCGATCGAGGACTACGCGAAGGCGATCTACGCGATCGCCGCCGAGCGGGAGGGGCCCGTCCTCAACGGCGAGGTCGCCCAGCGCCTCGGCGTCACCCCGGCGACCGCGACCTCGATGCTGAAACGACTGGACGGGCTGGGCCTGGTCGAGTACACCCCCTACAAGGGGGTCAGCCTCACGCCCGCCGGGCAGAAGGTCGCGCTCGAGGTGATCCGCCACCATCGCCTGATCGAGGCCTACCTCTCCGAGGCGCTGGGAATGCCCGACGACCGCGTCCACGAGGAGGCCGAGGTGCTCGAGCACTACATCTCCGAGGACCTGGAGAAGCTGATGGCGGCGAAGCTGGGCGAACCGCGCCACGACCCGCACGGGACGCCGATCCCCGGCCCCGACCTCCTTCCGCCTACCTGGGGCGACGCTCGCCGGGGCCGCTAGGCTTGCCGCGTGAGCCTCGCCGGCGACTTCCAGCAGATCCTCGGCACGCTGCCGCCCGACTGGACCGACCTCGAGGTCGACGTGCGGATCGAGGAGGAGTCGCAGTACGTGGACACCGCGGTGGCGCTCAGCCAGGTCAACGCGCAGGTGTACCGGTACCCGCTGGAGGGCTGGCAGTGGCGGCTGATCGTCGCCAAGAGCTTCGGCCACGCCGCCGCGCCGGAGACGGTCGTGGGCGTCCTGGAGAAGCTCGACGCCGAAGGCGTCCGCGGGGAGCTGCGGGTGGCCGAGGTGCGCGAGGGTCGCTCCGAGGTCGTGCAGATGTGGGGCCGGCCGGAGAGCGTTCGCGAAGAGTTCCGCGAGCGCCGCTCGCTCTAGCGGTGGCCCGCGTCCTCAGCATCTCCGCCGACCTGATGCTCGGCTCCAAGGTCCAGGAGACGCTGACCGCCGCCGGGCATGAGGTGACCACCGCGCCCTCGCTCGAGGAGACGACCTGGGAGGGAGTCGACCTGATCGTCGCCGACCTCGACGTCGAGAGCCCCGAAGCGCTGGTCGGGCTGGGGATGCCGGTGCTGGGCTACTACTCGCACGTCGACGTCGAGACCCGCGAAGCGGCCGAGGCGGCGGGGGTGGATCAGGTGGTGCCCCGGTCGCGGATGGCGCGGGAACTACCCGCCCTGGCGGAACGCCTGCTCGACGTCTAGCGGCCTCTCTAGCAGGCCGTGCTGGAGGTCCCAGGCGGCCCATTCCCGCAGGACGCGGCGGTCGAACGGGGCGGGGTGGAGGATCGGCTCCAGGGCTCGCAGCTGCTCCGCCTGGTCGGCGCGGTCGAGCGAGTGGTTGGCGTCGAGCAGCGCGTCGAGCGCTGCCTCGGGGTCGTGGCCGGCGAAGGCGTAGCCGCGACGGGTCTCGGCGACGACCGAGGCGACCAGCTCCGGGTCCTCTGCGAGGAGCTCGCGCGAGGCGGTCAGGATCAGCTCGGGGTAGGGGGGAGCGCCGAAGCGGTCGACCTCGAAGGTGCGGACGGGGATGCCTTGGCGCTCCAGGGCGACCGCCTCGGAGTTCCAGAAGCCGGTGGCGGCGTCGACCTTGCGGGCGGCCAGCGCGGCGACCGCGGTGAAGCCGATCGTCACCTCATCGACCTCGGCCGGGTCGCCGCCGGCGGCGGCGACCGCCGAGGCGACGACGGCTTCGTCGGAGGGGAGGCCGGTGACGCCGACGCGGCGGCCCTGCAGGTCGCGCGGGCGCCGGACCGGGCCGTCGCTGCGGGCGATGATCGCGGCGAGGGGTCGCTGCACGATCGGGGCGATGCCGACGACGTCGATCCCGCGCTCGCGGGCGATGCCGAGGTCGTGGATGTCGAGGATCGCGAACTCGGCGCGGCCGGCGGCGAGCAGCTTCGGCGCGTCGGTCGCTTCGCCCGGCGGCTGCACCTCCAGGTCCACGCCCGCCTCGCGGTAGTAGCCGTTGGCGAGGGCGGCGTAGATGCCGCTGTGGACGGCGTTGGGGGTGAAATCGAGCACGAGCGTCGCGCCTTTCGGCGCGCCCGGTTCCGCGCCATCCCCGCCGCAGCCGGCCCAGCCGGCGAGCGCGAGGACGGCCGCCAGCAGCGCGACAGCCCCTCTCATGCGGCCAGGGAACTTAATCCATCTACCGAATATGAGTAGACTGCCGCCGCTTACCTGATCACCCGGGAATCGAGGAGGAAAGAGTGCAGGAGAGAGGTCTAGCCGCATATTTGGCTGAGTTGATCGGCACGTTGCTGCTGGTCTTCTTCATCACCAGCGTCGTCACCCTGTACGTCTCGACCGGCGCCCAGCCGCAGTTCGGCACCGACATGGCCGTCGTCGGGCTCGTCCACGCCTTCCTCCTCTTCGGGCTGATCGTCATGTTCGGAGTCGTCAGCGGCGGGCACTTCAACCCGGTCGTGACCCTCGCGGCCCTGGCGATC
>DASUQZ010000022.1:0-3439 GCA_036280335.1 Solirubrobacterales bacterium | reverse complement strand
CGGAGCTCGTCGGGGTCCTGCGGCTGCAGGTCCTCGGGGTCGATGCCGTTGGGGATCACGTTGATCCGCTCCTCCTCGACGCCGAAGATGTCGGCGACCTGTTCGCGCATGTAGTGGGAGCAGGTGATGACGCGGTCGGAGCGGTTGGTGATCCAGCGCTCGACGCCGTGGATGTAGGTCTGCGGGTGCTTGTCGACCCAGCCCTGGTGGCGGCCGTACTCGGTCGCGTGGATCGTCGTGATCAGCGGCGCGCCGAAGCGCTTGGCGAGGTGGTCGCAGGCGTTGGCGACGAGCCAGTCGTGGCCGTGGACGAGGTCGTAGCTGTAGCGGTCGCCGAGCTCGACGCCGGCGGCCAGCATGTCGGAGTTCATCCGCTCGACCCAGGCGACGAACTCGCCGAGGTCGGTCGGGCGCTTCGGCTCGCGGATGCGATGGATGATCACGCCGCCGCGGCGCTCCGTCGCCGGAGACTCCTCACCGCCGCGGGTCAGCACGTGGACCTCGACGTCCCGCTCGACCAGCGCCTCGGAGAGCTTGCGGACATGACGGGCGAGGCCGCCCTCGATCAGCGGCGGGTACTCCCAGGAGAGAATCAGGACGCGGGTGCTCAAGTCGGTGGCGTAATGCGGGATGTTTTTCAGGGCTCCAGGAGGGGAGCGAGGCTGAGGTCCGGGGCGAGTGAACGCGTACGCGGATCGGTGGCGCGGTGGCAGTCTATGGCCTCCAACATCGCCCGTGAGTGGTCGGTGGCCCGCTGGTAGGCGTAATCGCCGGCCTGCTTGCGCTGGTCGAGGAACGCCCAGTCGCTCGCCTGGGCGGCGAGGAGCTCGCGCGCGGCGCGTTCGAGGCGGTCCCCGCGCAGGCCCGCCGCTGCCGCCCGCAGCAGGCGCAGCTCCAGCCGCCGCGCGCCGCCGGCGAGGTCGGCCACGGGCGGTGAGTCCCAGGTGCGCAGGTCCTTGCCCTCTCCCCAGGTCGAAGCCCCCAGGGGGCGCTCGACCGGCTCGTGCTCGGCCAGCGCCTGAGGCACGGTGACGAGCCGGATGCCCGCCGCCTCGGCACCTTCGAGCACCGCGTGCAGCCAGATCGGTCCCTCCGACCACCAGTGCCCGAGCAGCTCGGTGTCGATCGCGAAGACGAGCAGGCCGCGGCGGCCGCGGCTCTCAGCGTAGCCGCGCAGCCGCTGCGCCATCGCAGCGAGGAACTCAGCTGCCTGGCGGAGCGCCGCCGCCTCGGCCGCGGCCGGGTCGTAGGCGCCGCCGCCGACCCGCCAGATCCGGATCCCGCGCAGCGATTTGCCGGTGAATTCGGCGTGGGCGGGATCGGAGGGGTAGCCGTCGAGGGACCAGAGCCAGGAGATCGCCTCCCAGTCGATCGGCAGCGCCACCGGCCCGGCCTCGGTGCGCACCGGCGCCAGCGCCTCCAGCGGCTCGGCGTGGGCGCTCTGGTCGACGCAGAACCAGCGCACCCCCTGCTCGGCCAGCCGCCACTCCAGGCCCGGCTCATACGCGCACTCCGGCAGCCAGAAGCCGCCGTCCCAGCCGAAGCGGCGGCGGTGCGAGCGGATGCCGGCTTCCAGCTGCAGCCGCACCCCCCGGCGCGTCGCCAGCAAGGGCAGCACCGCGTGGGTGGCAGCCGAGGCGGCGAGGGCGACGCGGCCCTCCGCGGCCGCCCGCTGGAAGGGGGCGAGCGGGTCCCCCCCGGCCTCGTCGAGCAGCTCCAGCGCGCGGGCGTAGCGGCGCCGCTCCCCCTCGCAGGCGGCGCGGCACTCCTCCGGCACCTGGGCGAGGTCGGCCTCGGCGGCGCCGATCCGCCACTCGACCAGGAAGCGGCGCAGCCGCTCCGCCGCGCCCGCGTCCTCCAGCTGGTCGGCGAGGACCGGGGTCACCGTCATCGTCAGGTCCCGCGCCACCTCCAGCACCGGCAGGTAGGAGCGGATCACCGCGTCGAAGAGCCACTCCTCGCCGAAGGGATAGGTCCCGAAGCCCTCGACGTAGGGCATGTGACTGTGCAGGACGATCGCGAGGTCGCCGGCGGTGTCGGCGCGGCTCATGCCCCCGAGCGGCAGACCGCGAGGAAGTCGAGGGCGCGGTCGAGGTTCGCCGGCCGCAGGCGGAAGTCGGAGGCGGCGATCGCCGGGGTGAAGCGGTCGTAGAAGGGCTTGGTGAGGCCGAGCCGCTTGTGGACCGTGTCCCAGCCGAGCTTGATCGCGATCTCGTGGGCGCGCAGCTTGCGGGCGTGGAAGAGGCCGAGCATCTCCACCCGCTCGAAGTGCTCCTCGCAGAGCGCCTGGAACTCCTCGGCGCGGTACTCCTTGACGTGCCATGGGTTGTCGGACTTCTCCGCCCCGGGAGGCGCCAGCGTCAGCAGGTTCGGCGTCGAGACGTAGGCGACGCCGCCCGGCGCCAGCATCGACTTGAAGTGCTCGAGGATCGCGCCGGGGTCCTGGACGTGCTCGATCGTCTGCAGGAAGACGACGGCGTCGCAGGGCTCCGAGAACGATTCGACCAGGTCGCGCTCGAAGCGCAGGTTCGGGCGGCGGTAGCGCAGCCGCGCGTGCTCGTGCGCTTCGGGGTTGGCGTCGACGCCGACCGCACTCGCCGCCGTGCGGGCGAGCACGTCGGAGCCGTAGCCCTCGCCGCAGGCCATGTCGACGACCCGCAGCCCCTCGACCCGCTCGGCGATCCACTCGTAGACGACCAGGTGGCGGCGGTACCAGTAGTTCTCCTCCGGCACGTCTGGCAGCGTCCGCTCGCCCGTGAGGGGCAGCGGCGGCACACCGGGCGGCTGGTTCAGCTGTAGGTACTCCTCAGCGATGAGGGGACCGTATTGCAGTGGTGTGCTTTATGTCCGCATAGCGAGCAAAAGGCACACCGCTGCGGCGATTGCGCCTCTCCAACTAGAGTTCCGCGCCATGCCTGCCTCTCCCTCCGCCACCCCGGAGCACATCAAGGACGTCAACACCCGCTACCACGACGCCGCCGCCGAGGAGTACGACGCCAAGTGGGGAATCGACTTCGGCGAGGTCGGCCAGCGCCAGGTGCGCCTGAAGCTCGTCAAGGCCCTGGGAGGCCTGAAGGGCCGCTCCTTCCCCGACGCGCTGGAGATCGGCTCGGGGACCGGCTACTTCTCGCTCAACCTCGTCCAGCTCGGCCTGATCGAGCGGCTGACCGCGACCGACATCTCGCCGGGGATGCTGAAGCGGCTGGCGGCCACCGCCGAGGCGCTCGGGCTCGAGGGCGTGAAGACCGTCGAGACCGAGGCCGAGGTCCTGCCCTTCGAGGATGAGAGCTTCGACCTCGTCTTCGGCCACGCCGTCCTCCACCACATCCCCGACCTCGACAGGGCCTTCGCCGAATTCCGCCGCGTCCTGCGGCCGGGCGGGATGATCGCCTTCGCCGGCGAGCCGTCGCGCTACGGCGACCGCCTCGCCGCGCTCCCG
>DASUQZ010000021.1:0-13618 GCA_036280335.1 Solirubrobacterales bacterium | reverse complement strand
CGGGGCCGCTGCCCGACTCGAGCGCTTCCGGGAGGCGCTGGCTGATGACTTCAATACGCCTCGGGCTCTCGCCGAGGTGTTCGAGCTGGTGGGAGAGGCGAATCGGGGGGAGGTGCCGGCGGGAGAGGCAGCTGTGGCGCTTGCGGAGATGCTCGACTTGGTCGGCCTCGGCACCCTTGCTCGCCCAGATGAGGGTGCTGAGGCCGACCCTGAGGCTCAGAAGCTGATGGAGGAACGGGAGGAGGCTCGCGCTTCGAAGGACTTCGAGCGCGCCGACTCCCTTCGGGACCAGCTGGCGGAGATGGGGTGGGAAGTGCGGGATTCGGCTGAGGGTCCCAGCCTCGTTCCCAGGTCCTGATGGCGAACCAGCTCATCTACGGTCGTCGCCCCGTCGCCGAGGCGGAGCGGGGGAGGCGGCGGGTCCACCGGGTCTGGCGGGCGCCGGAGACGCCGGCCGAGGAGCTGGAGCGGCTTTGCGGCTCGCCCGACCACCAGGGCGTCGTCGCCGAGGTCGATCCCTACCCCTACGGGGACCCGGTGGCGATGCTGGGGCGGGAGGGATCGCTGCTGGTGGCTCTCGACCAGGTCCAGGACCCTCGCAACCTCGGCGCGGTCTGCCGCTCGGCCGAGTTCGCCGGTGCCGCCGGCGTCGTGATCCCGGAGCGGCGGTCGGCAGCAGTCACCGCCGTCACCTGCAAGACCTCGGCCGGGGCTGTCGAGCACCTCGAAGTGGCCCACGTGCGCAACCTCGCCGACTGGCTGGCGGAGGCGAAGGAGGCCGGCTTCTGGATCTGGGGCGCCGACGCCGAGGCGGACTCGGCTCCCTGGTCCGTCGACCTCACCGGCTCGACGATCCTCGTTCTCGGGGGGGAGGGCAAGGGCCTGCGGCCGCGGGTGGCCGCCTCCTGCGACGGCCTGGTGGCACTCCCGCAACGCGGCAAGGTCGAGTCCCTGAACGTCTCGGCGGCCGCGACGGCTCTGCTTTTCGAGGCCCTGCGCCAGCGGGGCTGATCCCTGCAAATGCAACGGCGGTTGCAAAAAGTCGCAATTTGGGGTTGACAGAACTCCGCGCGGACGTAAACTAGCGGCGCAATAAGGGTGAACCTCAGCTTGAGGCACGCCCGTGAAATAGGGCGCCCCTGGGGAGGTAAGCGGCGCCACGACCCTTCAGCAAGGAGAAGGATCTGTGGCTCTATCGACGCCTACGCAGGAATTGCCGGTGCCGGTCGCTGCGCCGACCGCAAGAATCTCCACCAGCCCTAACCCTCAAGCTGAGCTTGATGATCACTATCTGGTCGCCCTCGCAAAGGAGGGGCGGGCCGACGCCTACGACACGATCGTGCGCCGGTACCGCGGCTTCGTCCGCCTCAAGGCGTCCTCCTACTTCCTTCTCGGGGGAGAGGCCGACGATCTGATCCAGGAGGGCCTGCTCGGCCTCTACAAGGCGATCCGCGACTACCGCACCGACCGGGAGTCGAGCTTCCGCAACTTCGCCGAGCTCTGCATCACCCGCCAGATCATCACCGCGGTCAAGACCGCGACCCGCAACAAGCACACCCCGCTGAACCAGTACGTCTCCTTCAGCCAGACCCCAGCCGCGGCCGGGGACTCGGAAACCACCCTCGACGAGATCCTCCCCGGCCCCAGCGTCCACGACCCGGTCAACCAGGTGATCGCGACCGAAGAGCTGGAGAGCCTCGTCTCCTGCCTCTCCGGGGTATCCGGGGTGCTGTCGGACCTGGAGAGCCGGGTGCTCTCGCTCTACCTCGACGGCCACTCCTACGAGGTGATCGCCGAGCGCCTCGAGTGCGACACCAAGACGGTTGACAACGCCCTGCAGCGGGTGAAGCGCAAGGTCGGAGCCCACCTGGCTTCGCGAGAGGTCGCGCTCTAGGTCGCCTGCGGCAGATCCGAGAGCACGTACTCGAGCAGTTCGCGCCCGTGGTCCGAGGCGACGGCAACGTCGTCGGCCTTGACTCGGACCCGGTGCAGCGACTGCATCCGCAGCACGTCGCCGTCGGTGCGGGGGTTGGGGAAGACCCCGGCGTAGGAGACGCCCAGCCGCTCGAGGCGGTCGGCGACCAGGGCGGTCGCCGGGTCCTCGAGCGGCAGGTCCACGTAGACGGCGTCGAGATCGGCGCGGTGGAAGAGGTGGTGGCGCTCGGCGCCGATCGCCTCCTCCAGGTCCGCCCCGGGAGCGCTCACCGTCAGCAGCGCCAGGTTGTGGTCGGCATCCACCTCGACGTGGAACCGGGTCTGCGCAGGTAGCTCGGCGTCCGGGGGCGGGTCGGCAAGCGCGCCGCGCAGCTCGCACAGCGCGATCGTCCGGGCGACGATCTCGCGGTGTCGCGCCGGCGCGTAGACGCGGCGCTCGTGCCCGTCGTTCAGCTTCGTGTAGAAGAGCGCCGCCGACTGCCGGCCGCGCCGCTCGCCGGCGGCGTCGTTGCTGACCGTGGCGGGGATCCAGCCGAGCAGGAAGCCGGTCTCGTGGGCGCCGAGGTCGACGTTCGCCTTCTGGCTGTAGGGATGGGCGGCGGTCGCCTCGCTGTACATCCCGGCCAGGCCCCGCTCCCGCGCCCAGTCCATCAGGTGCCGCTTGGTGCGGGTGAAGAGATGCTGGCCGCGAGCGGCCGGCATCGTCACCGCCTGACCGGAATGACCGACCGCGTCGCCGGCCGTCGCCAGGCTCATGCCGATGTGGCAAAGCAGCTCCTGAGCAGGGCTTTCGGCGACGCAGGAGACGTAGGTGCCTGCAGCAATTCGGGCACCGACCTCGGCGGGGTCGTACACCCACCGGACATCGTAAGATTGGCCGTATGCAGATTCAATCGCGCCCGACAACACCGAACCCTCATCGGGCCCCAAGAATCTGAACGTAGCGTCCATCTCGTTCATCTTCGCCACCACGCCCGCCTAGCTCAACCTGGGAGAGCACCTCATTTGTAATGAGGAGGTTGCCGGTTCGATCCCGGCGGCGGGCTTTTTTCGTCTACACCAAGGTGCTTCTAGCCGAGCGTCACCTTGACTTTGGCGTTGGGCGGCAGCAGCTTTCCGGGTTTCGGCCTCTGCTTCACGACCTCACCGGTTTTCGCCGTTGCGTCGCCCCGCTTTTTCACTTTGCCGACGCGGCAGTCTGCTCGGCGCAGCCGCTTCTTGGCGCCTTTCAGCTTTTTCCCCTTGAGTTTGGGGACCCGGCAGCCCTCGTACGCGAACAGCTGCGGCGAGGTGGCGGTGCCGGCCGCCGTCGTCAAGGTCACCGGGACGCTGCCCAATTTCGAAACCGGCGGTGAGACCGCCGTGACCTGGCTTTCCGAGTTGACGGTGAACTGGGCGGGAACTCCACCGAAGCTGACGCCGCTCACCTGCGCGAGGTTGGATCCGGTGAGGACGACGCTCGATCCCCCTTTGAAGGACCCGCGGCTCGGGGCAAGGGAAGCCAGCGTCGGGGGCGGCAGGATCGTCGCCTTGAGGTTGAAGCGAACGCCTTCTTCGAAGCCTTCCGGTTCGATCGTGGCTCCGTCGGGGAAGTCGCCTTCGGTGTAGAAGACGGCGTCGGCCGGGTTGCCCGTTTCGAAGAGGCAGGCATTCGGGAAATCGTCCGCGTTGAGATCGTTGGAGCCGATCAGGTCGCCGGCCTGGATCGGCAGGCTCGTGGAAAAGGTGTTGAGGACGCCGGGCACGAGATCCCGCGGCCCGTCGTGACCGACGATCAGATACCGCCCGGGGGCGACCGGCCGGTAGATCTTGAAGGTGAGCCGCTGGCCGGCACCCAGGGTGGCGTTGGTGCTCCAGGAGGTGACCGTGCCGCTGATGGGGGCGGTATAGGTAGGCGCTGCCGGTCCCACCGGGGCTCCGTCGTATGGGCCGTTGATGCAATAAGGGACGGGATTGGGCGGTGCCAGTTCGCCGATGGTCACCTGTGCTCCCGCCTGCGCGGGCAGCACGAGCGCCAGCGTCAGCGAGAGCATGGTCAGGGCTTTCTTCATGCTGTTGCCTCCTGGGGTTGGGTGCTGCCGAACGCAGCGAATGACCGGTTAGTTGATCTTCTTCGAAGTGGCCGAGCCAAGCAAGCGCGCCTTCTCGGCGGCGAACTCCTCCTCGGTGAGGATGCCCTTCTCGCGCAGGGCGCCGAGGCGCTCGAGGCGCTCGAGGCGGGCATCCTCCTCGCTCACCGGCAGCGTCGCGGTGGGCGCTTCGCCTGCCTCGGCCTCCGCCCCCGGCCGGCGCCTCTCCGGCAGGCGCAGCTTCGAGGCCTGCTCGCCGACCCGCTCGGGGATGTTCGCGTCCTTGACGGCGCTGACGACCTTGTCCCTGGTGCGCCCGAAGACTTGGTCGTAGGTCGCTTCGGGGAACTCCTCTTCGGTCTGCTTGCGCAGCTCGTGGATGCCGAAGGCGGCCATCGCGGCGACGGCCAGGGTGGTGAGGAAGGAGCGCATGCCCTGGGTCGGGCCGCTGAGGAAGTAGAGGCAGACCACGATCGCCAGCGCGGTGTAGACGTAGGCGGGGTGCAGGCGCAGGACCGGCGCCAGGTAGCGGCGGGTGGCGCGGGCGCCCTCGGTCGGCGAGGCGAGCCAGCCGGCGACCAGGAAGAGCACGCCGATCACGATCACGGTCGTGGCGATGCTCGTCATCAGCGAGGTGCCGATCGACCAGGCGGCTTCGCCCGCCGGCTTGACGCTCTCCGTCTTCACCAGCTGGTCGACGACGATGCCGCGGGCGACCTGGCGGGCGACGATCACCGCGAACCCGGCGGCGATCAGGCCGATGCCGCTGAGGAAGACGGTCACCCAGCGACCCTCGCGGGAGAGGTAGATCGCGGCGCCGAAGGCGGCGAAGGTGAGGATCGAGAGCAGCAGCGCCAGGCCTTTCACCGCGATCGCGACGTTCTGCGCCGTCTTCAGCTCGTCCGACTTGAGGATCTCGATCTGGGCCGCGTCGGGGGGGAGTTTGTCGACCAGGTCTTCGCCGATCCCGATCTGCTCGGCGAGGTTCTGGAGCATCAGGCCGAGGTTGAGGCTGACCGTCCCTTCTTCGGTGGAGACCGCTTCTTTCTTGTCTTCCAGGACCGCCAGCAGCTGTTCGTGGGCGGTCCGGTTCGCTTCTTCCCAGAGCTCCTGCGCGGTCTGGGTTTCCAGGACCTTTTCGGTGCCCTCGCCGGCGAACTGGCGGATCCCGCCGGCGGCGGGGCCGGAGAACTCCTTGAAGTCGTCCGGCAGGCGTTCTTCGAGTTCCTTGCGCACGTCGACGTTCTCGTAGAGCTGGTCGACGAGGTAATCGCTGAGCGCGGTGCGGATCGTCGGGTTCTCCAGCAGCCGGCTGCTGGTGTCGACCCAGTCGTCGGTGTTGAGCGCCTGCCGCTCGGTCCAGATCGCGAAGACGCTGAGAAAGGCAAGGACGGAACCGAGGATTACGAAGCCTCTGACGACGCGCCGTCGTGACCTGCTCATCGGCGGATGGTATACGTGAGCAATGAAGCTAGAGGGCATCCACCACATAACGGCGATCACCGAGAACGCCCAGAACAACGTCGACTTCTACGCGGGCGTGCTGGGCCTCCGGCTGGTCAAGAAAACCGTCAACCAGGACAACCCGACCGTCTACCACCTGTTCTTCGCCGACGAGGCGGGGGACGCGGGCTCCGACCTGACCTTCTTCGAGTACCCGGGCGCCGCCCAGGGGCGGCCTGGCGCCGGCATGGTGCACCGGATCGTCTGGCGCGTCGGCTCGAGCGAGGCGCTCGACTTCTGGGCCGAGCGGCTGCGCGCCAACGGCACCGAGTCCGAGCGCGACGGGGACAGCCTCGTCTTCTCCGATCCCGAGGGGCTCGACCACGAGCTGCTCGTCATCGACGTGCCCGACCAGCCGCTGATCGCCGACCACCCGGAGGTGCCGGCCGCGATGGCGCTGCAGGGCTTCCACGCGGTGCGCGCCTACACGACCGAGCCGCAGGCCAGCAGCGGCCTGCTCGAGGCGCTGGAGTTCGAGCGGGTGGACGAGGTCTGGGAGGCGCGCGGCGAGCAGCGCGGCGGTCTCTACATATACGACGAGGCTCCGGCCGAGCGCGGCATCCAGGGCGCCGGCAGCGTTCATCACGTCGCCTGGGCCTCGACTCCGGAGGAGCTGCTCGACTGGCGGGAGAAGGCAGTCTCCGGCGGGGCGCAGCCGACTCCGGAGATCGACCGCTTCTACTTCCGCTCGATCTACTTCCGCGAGCCCAGCGGCGTCCTCTTCGAGATCGCCACCCTCGGCCCCGGCTTCACCGTCGACGAGCCGGTCGAGAGCCTCGGCGAGAAGCTCTCGTTGCCGCCCGCCTTCGAGCACCTGCGCGACGAGGTCGAACCGCGGCTGCGGCCGGTGGTCAACCCGCGGGTCAAAGCCCAGGGTTGACGAGCGACTTCACCTGGCGCGACGCCGGGCGGACGGTCGTCTTTCGGCGGGGCGCCGTCGCGGAGGCGGTTGGGCTTCTGCGCGAGAACGGGATCGATGAGTTCGAGCTTCTGAGTACGGAGCGGGCGCTCCGCGGGCTGGATGGTGCAGAGCGACTGGCGGAAGGGGCAAGCTGTGTTCACGGGGTGCCTCGAGGGCAAGTCCCGGCCGCCGCAGGGGCGTTGACGGGCGCACTCGCACCCCCTTCACATGCAGAGGAGGGGGTGCGAGTGCGCCCGCTCGTGGCGCTGGGCGGCGGCCGGGTGGTCGATGTGGCGAAGGCAGTCGCCGCGATCTCGGGAGCCGATGTCGTGGCGATCCCGACGACCCTTTCCGGGGCGCCGATGACCGCGATCCACCGCCTCCCGGCGGGAGCGGAGGAGCGCGCCAGGGGGATCGTGCGCCCGAAGCTGGTGATCGCCGACCGCGAGGCGATGACCAGCCAGCCGGAGACCGCCCTGCGGGCGAGTGCGATCAACGCCCTCGCGCATGGGGCGGACACTCTCTACCTGCCGCTCTCGAACCCGGTCTCGGAGATGACCGCGCTGCGCGGGGCGGAGCTGATCGGCCGCTCGCTCGACCAGGAGCGGGAGCAACGGGACGGCGCCGGGCTGGCGCTCGGCTCGCTGCTCTGCGGCTACGCGATCGACTCGGCCGGGATCGGCCTGCACCACCTCGTCTGCCAGACCCTCGTTCGTGTCTGCGGGACGCCCCACGCCGAGACCAACGCGGCGGTGCTGCCACACGCGCTGGGGCTTCTGGCGGAGCGGGCACCGGAGGTGTACGGGCGGCTGGCCGAGGCCCTCGGGGCCGACCGCGGTGGGCTTCCCCGGCGCGTCGAACAGCTCGGTCGTCCTCGGCGATTGAGCGAGCTGGGTGGAAACGAAGCGAAGTTGGACGAGGCGCTCGACGCGATGCTGAAGCGGCCGGAGCTGGCGCGGGTTCCATCGCCACCTTCGCGCGAAGAGCTGGCGCGGTTAGTGCGGAGCGCCTGGTAGCCGCAGCAGGGCTCGCAGGTCCGCGGCAACCGCCTCCGGTTCGTCATCGAGCTGGTTCCAGGTGAGGCGGGTCACCGAGTAGCCGGCGACGCGGAGGCGGCGGTCGCGAGTGCGGTCCTCACGGAAAGCGGAGCGCGTGCCGTGGCCCTCCCAGCCGTCCAGCTCGACGATCTGGTTGGTGCCCGGCCAGTGGCAGTCGACCTGGTAGCGCTTGTCGCCGAGGTCGATCCAGTCGTTGAAGCGGGGCAAGGGGAGGTGGTGCCGATGGAGGAACGGCGCGAACCGCTCCTCCAGCCTGCTGCGCTTGCGACCCACCGGTTCTTCCTTCAGTTGCTCGAGCGCCAACCGCACCTTCCGAGACCCTCGTTTCCCTGGGTAGCGGTCGAGGAGATCCCAAAGCGACAGCCGGTCGTAGAGCTGCCGGAATTCCGACTCGCGCAGCATCGCCTTGACCGCGTCCACCGGCTCGGTCGCCGCGAGATCGAAGATCGTCCGCGGCACGCTCGTCACCGGGATTCCCTCCTCGACCTTCCACTCGTCGGGCGGGAGTAGCGAAAGGTGGCGTCGGATCTGCTTCGTGGAGGTGCTTTTCCGCGGCAGCGTCACGTGGATCGTGCCGCCTGAGTAGTCGCGGAGCCCCCAAAGCGCCGCCGCCGACCGATGGCTCAACACAGCATCTGGTCGAGAGGCGAGCACAGCCGCCACCCACCATCCCTGCTTCGGCACCAGCCGGTGTCCGACGGCATAGACGCCTTGGTGGAGGCGGTGCAGCCTGCCTAGTCCGAGGCGGTGCTCTATCGCGTCTTCCCCGATACCAAGGGCGAGCAGTTGGAAGCGGCCCACCACCCCGTACTGCCGCCTTGCCAGCTCGCCGAGAAGGGCATCTGCCCTTCGATCTCCTCTGCCACTCTCGCGAGTCTGTCTCAACCCGCGTATATGACGGGTTGAGACAGACTCGGTGGCGGCGCGGGAGGGCATGCGCCGAGGCTGACGGGAGACCTCGCGCTTGTGGTGCGCGGTTCGTGCCTTCTCTCGGAAGGAACTGGGGCGTAACCGGGGCGGTGGGGGTGTGTAGCGCTACGCGTGACCCCTGACCGTTTGAGCCCGGAGCGGCTCGCCTCCTACCACGCCTACACTCGCAAGCACAGCGTCAACTGGCCGCTGTACTGCGTGGCTAGGACGTTCCTGCTGCCGTTCTTCCTCGTCTACTTCCGGCTCGGGCGGTTGGGCCGGGATTACGGGAAGGTCAAGGGCGGGGTCATCGTCGCCGCCAACCACCGCAGCTTCCTCGACCCCTTCGTCGTCGGCGCCTGCCTGCCCTGGCGGCGGCCGATGAACTACATGGCCAAGGTCGAGCTCTTCGAGCGACGCTGGCAGGGCTGGATGCTCTCGCGCCTCGGCGCCTTCCCGGTCCGCCGCGGCGAGTCCGACGAGGATTCGATGTTGACCGCGCGGATGATCGCCGAACGCGGCGGCGCCGTCTGCATCTTCCCCGAGGGGACCCGGATCCGCCGCGGCACCCTCGCCAACCCGAAGCGGGGGGTGGGGCGGCTGGCGCTGCAGACCGGCGCCGTCGTCATCCCGACCGCCGTGCTCGGCACCGAACACGTCCGCCGCGGCTGGCGCATCCGCCCCCGCAAGGTGAAGGTGCGGCTCGGGCCGCCGATGACCTTCCCGCGGGCCGAGGAGCCCTCGCCGGCGCTTGCGGAAACGGTCACCGGCCGCATCTGGCCGAACGTGCTGCTGCAGTGGGAAGACCTCGGCGGGCTGCCGCCGATGCGCCGCGCCGCGGTGATCGGCGCCGGCAGCTGGGGAACCGCCGTGGCGGTGCTGCTCGCCCGCGGCGGCCTCGAGGTCCAGCTGGGGGCGCGGACGCCGGAGCGGGTCGAGGAGCTGATCGAGGACGGCGAGAACCGGCGTTACCTGCCCGGGGTGCCGTTGCCGGAGTCGATCGACGTGCGACCGGCCTCGGCGATCGAGCTCGCCGGGCTGGACCTGATCTGCCTCGCGATCCCCTCCGCGCAGCTGCCGCAGGCGGTCGGCTCGATCGCCGACCGCGTCAGCTCGCGCAGCTCGGTGCTGATGCTGACCAAGGGTCTGATTGCGTCGGGGCAGCTGCCCTCCGAATACGTCGGCGAACGGGTGCGGGCGCGGGCGATCGCCTGCCTTGGCGGGCCGGCGCACGCGCGGGAGGCCGTCTCCGGCTCGGCGGCGCTGGTGCTCGGCTCCGCCGACGAGGAGCTGCGGGTCCAGATCGGCGAGGTCTTCGACCGCGCCGGCCTGGTCTGCGAGCGCTCCCGCGACGTCACCGGTGTCGAGATGGCCGGGGCAGCCAAGAACGCCGCCGCCCTCGCCGCCGCGGCCGCCGAGCCGCACGGGCTGAACGCGGCCGGGATCGCGGTCGCGGCGATCTGGCGCGAGTGCATCGACCACGCCGTCGCCCGCGGCGCCGACCCGGACACCTTCAGCGGCCTCGCCGGCGTCGGCGACCTGACCGCGACGATGATGGCGCCCTCGGGGCGCAACCGGCGCGCCGGCGAGCTGCTGGGAACCGGCACCCCGGCCGGCGACATCCCCGGCAAGATCGGCCAGGCCTCCGAGGGGCTCGACACGGTGCCGCTGCTGGCGGAGGCGGTTGCCGCCTCCGGGGTGAAGGCCGGTGCCCTGGCCGGCCTCGCCGCCCTGATCCGCGGAGACTGCGACGCCGAGGAATGGATGGCACAGCTGCGCCAGGTCGAGCGCGAGAGGCAGGCTGCCTGATGTCCGCCGGGGTACGCTTCAGCGGTGAGCGGCCCCGAGGAGAACGTCGAGCCTGCAGACATGGCTCCGGCGGCCAAGGCGGAGCTCGACCGCGCCTTCGAGGACTTCTACCGCTCGCACCTGCGCGACGTCTACTCCTACGCCTACTACCGGGTCGGCAACCATCACGACGCCGAGGACCTGACCGAGCAGGCCTTCCTGCAGGCCTACCGCCACTTCGACCGGGCGCGGCGCGAGTCCGACGGCCGGCCGCTGCGGCCGTGGGTGATCCGGATCGCCCACAACCTCGCCTCGAACTACTACCGGGACCGCTCGCGCCGGCCGCAGACGCCGCTGGAAAACGCCGACCCGATCGCCGCCCGCCACGACACCGAGGCGATCGCCGAGGGCCGCGAGGAGCTGCGCCAGGTCATGAAGCACCTCGATCACCTCTCCGAGGACCGGCGCGAGGCGCTGATCATGCGCTTCGCCCTCGGCATGGACAACCGCGAGATCGCCCGCGCGCTGGGGCGCTCCGACGGCGCCACCAAGGTGCTGATCCACCGCGCGATCAAGCAACTGCAGGAGGAGATGAGCGATGAGCGAGTCGAGTGAACGCCTGACCGGTTCGACCTGGGACGTCGAGCAGCTGCTGACCGACGCGCTGCGCCCGATCGAGCCGCCGGAGCAACTCTCCGCGCGCTTCGAGGACACCCTCGCGGCCGTCAGCCAGGCGGCGGCCGAGGAGCTCTCCGACTGGGCCGAGCAGCTCTCCGAGAGCGAGCTGCGGGCGCTGCGCGACCCGCGCAACTGGGTGCGGCCGGTGGTCGCCGTGGGCGCCGGCGGCGCGGCGACCGGGGCATTGGTCCTGCTCGAGCTGCGCCGCCGCAGCCGCAGGAAAAGCGAGAGCGGCCTACGCGCGCTTGCCGGCGGGCTTCGCTCGCGGCTTTGACCTCCGCGGCTCCTTCGGCGCCTCCTGGGTGACCTTGGAGCCACGCTTCTTCGAGTGACGCTTCTTCCGGCCCGGCTGGGCAGTGCCAGCGACGGCCGCCAGGCCGAGCAGGCCGACGATCAGGTTCAGGGCATCGCTCCCCCAGCCGACGATCGCCAGCACCGTGAAGAGGAGCCCGGCGGCGAGGGCGTAGCGACGGGGGGCAATCTCGGCCGCGAGCAGGCCGAGGGCACCGGCGGCGACGTAGAGGAGGTTGAGCCAGCCGTTCATCGGCAGCGTGCCGAGCGCCTCCTCGTAATCGCCGAGACCGTCGAAGGAGGCGGTGTAGAAGAAGCCGAGCAGGCCGAGCACGAAGAGGACCGCCCCGACCGCGGCGGCGTAGAGACGGGCGGGGCTAGGGGCCTCCATCGGCGGCGATTGTAGGCTGCTGAGCCCGATGGCCGAGACCTGTTACCGCCACCCCGACCGTCAGACCGGCGTCTCCTGCTCTTCCTGCGGGCGGCCGATCTGCCCGGACTGCATGACGCCGACCCCGGTCGGGATGCGCTGCCCGGAGTGCGCGAGCCAGCGGACGAAGGTCGTGCGGGGCGTCGGGCGCGAGGAGGGCTTCCGGGCCATGCCGGCCACCTACGTCCTGATCGGGCTCAACGTGCTCGCCTTCCTGGTCGAGATCGGCACCGGCTCGGGGGGCTTCGGCGAGCTGGGGGGCAGCGTGATCCGCGACTTCGCCCTCTTCGGCCCAGCCGTCGCCGACGGCGAGTGGTACCGGCTCCTCACCGCCGGCTTCCTCCACGCCAGCATCATCCACATCGGCTTCAACATGTTCCTGCTCTACATACTGGGACGGCTGCTGGAGCCGGCGCTGGGGACGCCGCGCTTTCTCGTCCTCTACTTCGCATCGTTGCTGGCCGGCTCGTTCGGGGCGCTGTTCCTGGATCCCAACGCATTCACCATCGGCGCCTCGGGCGCGGTGTTCGGCCTCGCCGGCGCCACCTTCATCATCGCCCGGGGTCGTGGCATGGACGCCCTGGCGGGGGAGATCGGCTTCCTGATCCTCTTCAACCTCGCCTTCGGCTTCTTCTGGCCGAACATCAGCGTCGGCGGTCACCTCGGCGGCCTGGTCGGCGGGGTCCTCTGCGCGCTGCTGATCGTCGCCGGCGAGAAGGGGACGTTTGGTCGCAACCGCCTGCCGCTGGAGCTGCTGGGGATGGCGGTTGTGGGGGTCCTCGCGGTGGTCGGCGCCTTCGCCGTGGCCTAGGCGGGCCTGGTTTCTCAGCTGCCGCGGGCCGGCCGCGGCACCGGCGCGCGCAGGGCGGCGAAACCGACGCTGCCGGGCGGGTCGATGAGGTCGGGGTGGAGGATGTGGCCGAGCAGCTCGACGCCGTCGACCAGGCGCGGGCCAGGGTCGGCGAACAGCGTTCCGTCCACCGCGAAGTGCCGGACCGCTCCCAGCTCGGCGATCTGCTCCCAGAGCTCCATCGCCTGCGCGTGGGCGTTCTCGAAGGAGACGTCGGGCATGACGATCACCACGTCGGCCCCCAGGCTGGCCAGCTCCCCCCAGCCGACAGCGGGCGGGCTCAGCCCGGGATCTCCGGCGACGTCCTCGCCCCCGGCGATCGAGATCATCTCCGGGATCCAGAAGCCGCCGACCCGGGGCGGGTCCAGCCGCTGCAGCGCGATCACCCGCGGCGAGCCGGTCTCCGCGACCGCCGCCCGCACCGTCGCCAACCGCCCCTCGAGCTCCCCTCGCAGCTCGTGGGCGTGGTCTTCCATCCCTGTCGCCTCGCCCAGCCGAACGACCTCTTCGAGCATCTCGCTGAGCGTTGCGACTCGCATCGTTCGCTCAATATGCCACGTGCCGAGAGGATCGGCCGAAGAGCAGCAGCCCGGGTAGCTATATTCCGGTTGCCGAATGGCCGAGGACGTCCCAGCCCGAAGTACCGGGCCGCATAGCCGATGAGCGTCCTGCTGCTCATCTTGCTGCTGCTGTTGGTTGCGATCAACGGCTTCTTCGTGGCGGCCGAGTTCGCGATCGTGCGCTCCCGCCGCTCGCGCCTCGAGCAGCTGCGCGAGGAGGGCGACCGCCGCGCCGGGCCCGCCCTCAACCAGATCGACAACGTCGACCAGTACGTGGCGACCTCCCAGGTGGGGATCACGCTCGCCTCCCTCGGCATCGGCTTCCTCGGCGAGCCGGCGCTGGCCACGCTCCTGGAGCCGCTCTTCGGGGAGTTCTTCAGCCACGCCGTGGCGGTGGGCATCGCGATCGCCGTCGCCTTCACGATCGTCACCTTCCTCCACGTCATCCTCGGCGAGCAGGCGCCGAAGATGCTCGCGATCGGCAAGGCGGAGGGGGTGCTGCTGTGGATCGCGGGCCCGATGGCCTTCTTCCGCAGGCTGCTGCACCCGCTGATCATCGCCACCAACGCGCCCGCCAACTTCCTGGTCCGGCGGGTGCTGAAAGTCGACGTCGACGAGGGCGAGGAAACCTCCCCCGAGGAACTGC
>DASUQZ010000020.1:0-3686 GCA_036280335.1 Solirubrobacterales bacterium | reverse complement strand
GACCGCCGCCGACATAACGGCGCTGCGCGAACAGGCCCGCGCCGGCGCCTCCGTGCCGGCCGGCTTCTTCGCCACCGTCACCCGCGAGATGAAGGGCGAGGAGCTGACCGAGATGGTCGAGCTGCGCGAGGCCGGCGCGATCGGCTTCTCCGACGACGGGCTGCCGATCGCCGACGCCGGGGTGATGCGCCGCGCCCTCCAGTACCAGCACCTCTGCGGCGGCAACATCGCCCTCCACGAGGAGGACCCGCGCCTCTCCGCGGGAGGGGCGATGCACGAGGGGCCGGTCTCGGCCGCGCTCGGGCTCGCCGGCATCCCCTCGGTCTCGGAGTCGACGATGGTCGCCCGCGACGCCGCCCTGGCCGCCTACGAGGGGGCCCGCATCCACGTCCAGCACCTCTCCGCCGCCGAGTCGGTCGAGATCGTCCGCGCCGCCAAGGCCGCCGGGGTGCGGATCAGCGCCGAGGCCAGCCCGCACCACCTCTGCCTCACCGACGAGGCGGTGCGCAGCCTCGACCCGCACGCGGCGAAGATGAACCCGCCGCTGCGCGAAGAGCGCGACCGCCAGGCGCTGATCGAGGGCCTGCGCGACGGCACGATCGAGTGCATCGCGACCGATCACGCCCCGCACCAGCCGGAGGAAAAGGACGTCCCCTTCGAGCAGGCCGCCTTCGGGGTGACCGGCCTGGAGACCGCCTTCGCGGCCCTGCACACCGAGCTGGTGCTGCCGGGGACGATCGACCTCGCCCTGCTCGTCGAGCGGATGGCCGGCGGCGCCGAGCCGTTCGATCTCGAGCGGCCGAGCCTGGCGCCGGGCTCGGAGGCCAACGTCGCCCTCTGCGACCTCGGCGCCGAGTGGACCGTCGGCGAGGACGGCTACGAGAGCCGCTCCGCCAACTCCTGGTGCGCCGGCCGCACCCTCACCGGGCGGGTCCTCGTCACCGTCGCCGCCGGCCAGGTCGCCTTCCGCCTGCGCAGCTTCAGCCTCGGAGTCGCATCGTGAGCGCCTACCTGCTGCTCGAGGACGGCACCCGCCTCGACGGCCTCGCCTGCGGCCACCAGGGTGCCGCCGTCGGCGAGGTCGTCTTCAACACGGCGATGACCGGCTACCAGGAGGCCGTCACCGACCCCTCCTACGCCGGGCAGATCATCGTCTTCACCTATCCGCTGATCGGCAACTACGGCGTCTCCGCGGCGGCGATGGAGTCCGACCGCGTCCACGCCCGCGGGGTCGTCATGCGCGACGCCAAGAACCGCGAGGACGTCGCCACCGCCGAGGGGGGCTGGCTCGACTGGCTCGGCGACTGCGGCGTTCCGGGTCTCAGCGGCGTCGATACGCGCGCCCTGGTCCGCCACCTCCGCGACAAGGGCGCGATGCGCGGCGGCATCTTCCCGGCCGCGACGCCCGAAGCCGAGGCGCGCGAGGCGATCGCTGCCGAGCCCGCGATGGCCGGCGCCGACTTCGCCCGCACCGTCACGCCGCCGGAGCCGGTCCGCTTCGAGGGCGACGGCCCGCACGTCGTCGGCATCGACACCGGGATCAAGCTCAGCATCGTCCGCCAGCTGCGCGAGCACGGCGCCCGGCTGACGCTGCTGCCCTGCACCAGTAGCCCGGAGGAGGTTCTCGCCCAGGACCCCGACATCGTCTTCCTCGCCAACGGCCCCGGCGACCCCGCCGCCCTCGACTACGTCGTAGACACCGTCCGCGGCGTCATCGGCCGTAAGCCGGTCTTCGGGATCTGCCTCGGCCACCAGCTGCTCTGCCGCGCCGTCGGCCTCGAGACCTACAAGCTGCCCTTCGGCCACCGCGGCTCCAACCACCCCGTCAAGGACCTCGAGACCGGCCGCATCGACATCACCTCGCAGAACCACGGCTTCGCGGTGGTCGGACCGGGGGGAGAGGCGAAGATCGAGGGCGACGAGCCGGTCCGCTGGGACACCGACTTCGGCGTCGCCGAGCTCTCGCAGCTGAACCTCTACGACCGCACCGTCGAGGGGCTCGTCCTGCGCGACGTCGCCGGCGCCACCGTCCAGTACCACCCGGAGGCCGGCCCCGGCCCCCACGACGCCCGGCACCTCTTCGAGCGCTTCCTGGAGCTGGCCGCGTGATCTGGCCCCCGCCCGATCGGGCGCTGGAGGGGAGCCTGGTGCGGTTGGAGCCGCTGGTCGAGGAGCACCGCGAGCCGCTGCGCTCGATCGCCGGCCATCCCGAGATCTGGGAGTGGATCGACAGGCGGGTGGCCGAGGACGAGGACGGCTTCGACCAGTTCTTCGACGGCCGCCTGCTGGCTCGCAAGATGGGGGACGAGCACGGCTACGCGACCCTCGGGGCGGACAGCGGCGAGCCGCTCGGCAGCTCCTCCTTCCTGGCGCCGCGCCCCCTCCACGACGGGGTCGAGGTCGGCATCACCTGGCTGACCCCCTCGGCCTGGCGCAGCGGCGCCAACGTCGAGGCGAAGCTGCTGATGCTCGGCTTCGCCTTCGAGGAGCTCGGCTGCATGCGCGTGGAGCTGAAGACCGATTCCCGCAACGAGCGCTCGCGCGAGGCGATGGAAGCCCTCCCCGCCCAGTTCGAGGGCATCTTCCGCAAGCACATGCAGATGCCCGGGATCGGGATCCGCGACTCCGCCTACTTCTCGATCGTCGACGACGAGTGGCCGTCGGTCCGTGCAAACCTGGAACAGCGCCTGGCAGGGGCGCGGGAGGTGGGGAGTGCCTAAACGCGAGGACATCCAGAAGATCCTCCTGATCGGCTCGGGGCCGATCGTGATCGGCCAGGCGGCCGAGTTCGACTACTCCGGCGTGCAGGCCTGCAAGGTCCTGCTCGAGGAGGGCTATGAGGTCGTCCTCGTCAACTCCAACCCGGCGACGATCATGACCGATCCCGAGTTCGCCACCGCCACCTACATCGAGCCGCTGCTGCCGGGGCCGGTGACGAAGATCATCGAAAAGGAGCGCCCCGACGCGCTGCTGCCGACCCTCGGCGGCCAGACCGCGCTCAACATCGCGATGACCCTCTTCGAAGACGGCACGCTCGACCGCCTCGGGGTCGAGCTGATCGGGGCCGACGCGGCGGCGATCAAACGCGCCGAGGATCGCGAGGAATTCCGCAAGACGATGCAGGAGCACGGGCTGCGGATCCCGTGGTCGATGACGGTCGAATCGCTGGGCGAGGTCGAGGAGGCGCTCGCCGACGGCCGCATCACCCTGCCGGCGATCGTCCGGCCCGCCTTCACGATGGGCGGCCAGGGCGGCGGCATCGGCCGCACCGAGACCGAGCTGCGCCAGGTCGTAACCGAGGGCCTCGCCGCCAGCCCGATCAACCAGGTCCTGGTCGAGGAGTCGGTGATCGGCTGGGGCGAGTTCGAGCTCGAGGTGATGCGCGACCGCAACGACAACGTCGTGATCATCTGCTCGATCGAGAACGTCGACCCGATGGGCGTCCACACCGGCGACTCGGTCACGGTGGCGCCTCAGCAGACGCTCACCGACAAGCAGTTCCAGGAGCTGCGCGACCAGGCGATCGCCGTGATCAGGGCGGTGGGGGTGGAGACCGGCGGCTCCAACATCCAGTTCGCCGTCGATCCGGAGAGCCATGACATCGCGGTGATCGAGATGAATCCGCGCGTCTCGCGCTCCTCCGCCCTCGCCTCCAAGGCGACCGGCTTCCCGATCGCCAAGATGGC
>DASUQZ010000019.1:0-4914 GCA_036280335.1 Solirubrobacterales bacterium | reverse complement strand
AATCGAGCCGGCGCTTTCCCCTCACTCGATCTACATCGCCGGCGAGAAGCTGCTGCGCTGGACGTCCGACCTCGCCGCCGAGCGCGGCCTTCCGGTCCACATCCACCTCTCCGAGACGGAGCAGGAGGTCGAGGACTGCCTCGCCGAGCACGGCGAGCGGCCGGCCTTCTACCTCGACCGCCTCGGGCTGCTGAGCGAGCGCGCCGTCCTCGCCCACGGCGTCTGGCTCGACCCCGACGAGCTGGCTCTGGTCGCCGAGCGCGGCGCCACCGTCGTCACCAACCCGGTCGCCAACATGAAGCTCGCGGTCGGCGGCGTCTTCCCCCACCCCGCCGCCCGCTCCGCCGGCGTCGCCGTCGGGCTCGGGACCGACGGCGCCGGCTCCAACGACTCGCTCGACCTGCTGGCCGACCTGAAGACCTTCGCCCTCGCCCAGAAGCACGCCGCCGGCGACCCGACCGCGATCGAGGCAGCCGAGGCCTGGGCGGTGGCGACGGGCGCCCGCGCCCCGCTCCTCGGCGCCACCGCGCTCGAGCCCGGCGCCGCCGCCGATTTCCTCCTCCTGCGCGCGAATTCGCCCGAGCTGGGTATCGGTGATCTCGTGTCCGACCTCGTCTACGCTGCCTCTGGTGCCGCAGTCGCAACCACCGTCGTCGCCGGCCGCGTCCTCATGCGCGATGGCGAGCTGCCGGAGTTCGAGGAGATCGTCGCCCGCGCCGCCGAGCGGGCGGGGAGGCTAGGGCTGTGAGCGAGGCCACGGCATCCTCGGTCCGCTACGAGGAAGCGACGAAGCGCTACCGCGGCGCCTCCGAGCCCGCCGTCGACCACCTCTCGCTCGAGGTCCCGGCCGGCGAGATCTGCGTCCTCGTCGGCCCCTCGGGCTGCGGCAAGACGACGGCGATGCGGATGGTCAACCGCACGGTAGAGATCACCGAGGGCGACGTCCTGATCGGCGAGCGCTCGGTCCGCGAGCGCGACCCCGCCCAGCTGCGGCGAGAGATCGGCTACGTGATCCAGCAGATCGGCCTCTTCCCCCACCGCACGATCAACCAGAACATCGGTGCCGTCCCGCAGCTGCTCGGCTGGGACAAGGAGCGGACCCGCGCCCGCAGCGCCGAGCTGCTGGAGCTGATCGGGCTCGACCCCGAGCTCGGCGACCGCTACCCGGCCCAACTCTCCGGCGGCCAGCAGCAGCGCGTCGGCGTCGCCCGCGCCCTCGCCGCCGACCCCCTGGTGATGCTGATGGACGAGCCCTTCGGGGCGATCGACCCGATCAACCGTGAGCGCCTGCAGAACGAGTTCCTGCGCCTGCAGGCGGAGATCCAGAAGACCGTCCTCTTCGTCACCCACGACATCGACGAGGCGATCAAGATGGGCGACCGGATCGCGGTGATGCGCGAGGGCGGCAGGGTCGAGCAGTACGCGACCCCGGCGGAGCTGCTGATGGCGCCGGCTAACGAGTTCGTCGAGGACTTCGTCGGCGCCGACCGGGCGCTGAAGCGGCTGGCGCTGATGCGGGTGTCGGACATCAACCTCTGGGAGGCGCCCCTCGCCCACGTCGGCCAGGCGGCCGCGGAGGTGCGGGCGAAGCTGGCGGCGCCCGACGTCGAAGTCCCCTACCCGTTGCTGGTCGACGGCGAGCGCCGGCCGCTCGGCTGGCTCAGCGAGCGCGACCTCGCCGGCGACGTCGTCCCCGGCCGCCCGGACTCGCCGCTCGGCCCGGTGCTCGAGCTGGACGACGTGATGCGCGACGCCCTCGCCGACCTGCTCCAGCACGAGACCCAGTACGCGCCGGTGGTCGACCATCGCGGCCGCATCGCCGGCGTCCTCTCGGTCGAGATCATCTCCGAGTTCCTCGCCTCGCCGGAGGCGAAGTCCGACGAACACAGCGCCGCCGAGAGGCCCCATGGCTAGCGTCGCCCTGCTGGCCGCCGCGGGCGAAGTCGGCGGCGACTTCTTCCGCGAACGGAGCAGCGACACCCTGCCCTGCCAGGCGAAGCCGAACGAGGTCTTCTGCTTCGACTGGGCGAAGGAAAACATCGACCGCTTCGGGACGCCGACCGTCCAGCACCTGGAGATCGTCGTCCCGGCGATTCTGATCGGGTTCGTCGTCGCCTTCGCCCTGGCCCTGCTCGCCCACCGAAAGCGCTGGCTGCAGCCGCCACTGCTGGCCGCGACCGGGGTCCTCTACACGATCCCGAGCATCGCCTTCTTCTTCCTGCTGCTGCCGGTAACCGGCTTCGGGCGGGACACCGCGATCATCGTCCTCGCTGCCTACACGCTGCAGATCATTTACCGCAACACGATTCTCGGCCTGGCAAACGTTCCTGATTCGGTCAAAGACGCGGCCCGGGGCATGGGCCTCACCCAGCGCCAGATCCTCTGGAAGGTCGAGTTACCGCTAGCGGTTCCCGAGATCATCGCCGGCCTCCGGGTCGCCGTGGTCAGCACGATCGCGATCGCCACCCTTGCCGTTCTGATCAGCGCCGGCGGCCTGGGGACGCAGATGTACGGCGCCAACCTGACCTTCCCGACCAGCATCATCATCGCCGCCGCGATCGTGATCCTGATGGCGCTCGCCTTCGACGTCATCCTGCTGGCGATCCAGCGATTCGCCACCCCGTGGCGCAGGGCGGCTCAGGCATGAGCGCCGGCCTCCCATTCGCGTCCTTCGGCGGCGCGATCGAATTCATCTTCACTCCCCAGGAGTCGAATGTGACCGGGGGCAAGAAGGTCGGCGGCTTCGACAAGACGGTCGAACTGCTCATCGGTCAGATCGAGGTGACGCTCCTGGCCCTGGCGATCGCGCTAGTCGTGGCGCTGCCGATCGGGCTATACCTCGGGCACCGGGGCAAAGGCGAGCTGTTCGCGATCGGCTTCGGCAACGCGGCCAGGGCAATCCCCGAGCTCGCGGTGATCGCCCTGGTCGCGACCTTGATCGGCGTCGGCATGGGGAATGTCGCGCCTGTTCTGGCGATCCTCGGAATCCCGCCGATCCTCACCAACGCGTATGTCGGCGTCCGTCAGGTCGATCGTTCGACGGTGGACGCCGCCCGCGGCATGGGGATGAGCGAGCCGGCGATCATCCGCAAGGTCGAGTTGCCGATCGCCATTCCGACCGTGATGGGTGGCATCCGCAGCGCCGCGATCGCGATCGTCGCCACCGCCACCATCGCCCCCCTCGCCGGTGTGGAAACGCTCGGCGACTTCATCATCAACCGCAACGTCTACGGTGAAAACGGACTGCTCGCCGGCGCGATCCTCGTCGCCCTTCTCGCCCTCGCCCTGGAGGGTTTGCTGGCGCTGCTGCAGCGGCGCCTTACTTCCGACGGGCTGAAGGTAAAGACTGCCTGATTCCCAGTCCACGACCAGAACCTTTCCCAACACACACATCCACCCCAAGAGGAGGCATTAAGTGAGGACCGACCAGACGAGAGTGCGGGTGCTGCTTGCGGCGCTGGCCGCGCTCGCGCTGACCCTCGGTGTCGCCGCCTGCGGCAGCAGCGACGACAGCACCACTTCCGGCTCGACCGAAGGCGGCGAAGCGGCGGGGGCGATCCAGTCCAACCCCGAAAACGGCAAAGTCAGCCTGACGATCGGCTCGAAGAACTTCCCCGAACAGGAAATCCTCGGGGAAATCTACGCCCAGGCCCTGACCGCGGCGGGCTACAAGGTGAAGAGCGCGCTCAACCTCGGCTCCGAAACCGTCGCACTGAAAGCGGTGAAGACCGGGCAGATCTCCGGCTACCCGGAGTACGCGAGCACGGCCCTCACCTCGTTCTTCGGCCTCGAACCCGAAGAAGTGCCCGCCGACGCCACCGAAGCGTGGGAAAAGGCGAACGAAGAATTCGAAAAGGAAGACCTGCAGGCCTTCGAACCGACTCCGTTCGCCAGCGCCAACGCGGTCGGGACGACCACCGAGACGGCCGAAAAATACGGCCTGAAGACGGTCTCCGACCTCGAAGGCGTGTCGGAAAAACTGTCCCTCTACGGCTCGCCCGAGTGCCGCCAGCGGATCGACTGCCTGGCCGGCCTCGAACAGCTCTACGGGCTCAAGTTCAAGTCGTTCACCCCGGTCGACATCGGCCTCCGCTACACGGTGCTGGAAAAGGGTCAGGCGGATCTCTCGATCCTCTTCACCACCGACCCGCAGCTCTCGGCCGAGAGCGACAAGTTCGTCATCCTCGAAGACGACAAGGAAGTCTTCCCGGCCGGGAACGTCATCTTCGTGACGACCAAGAAGGTCGCCGAAGAAGCCGGGCCGGATTACGAAAAGACGATCCTGCAGGTGCAGGAAGGGCTCGACCTGGATGTGGTCCAGGAGCTGGATGCTCGGGTCGAACTTGAAAAAGAAACGCCCAAGCAGGCTGCGACGGCGTACCTCGAATCGGCTGGTTACATCGGTTCGTAGGTGAGGGGGACCGGCGGGGAGGGTCTCGGCGGACAACTGCGGGGAGGGTCCGGCGAGACCCTCCCCGCCGGTCCCTCAAGCCGCAGCGTGGCGACCCTTGATGTGGGTGAGGCTGTGGTGGGCTATCCAGGCGGCGGTCAGGCCCGAGGCGCCGGCTAGGCAGAGGGCTACTCGGGGGTCGTAGTTCTGGGCTAGCCAGCCGGCTATTGGACCTCCGATTGGGGTTGAGCCTAGGAAGACGACGCTGTAGAGGGCCATTACTCGGCCTCGCATCTCTGGGGTTACCGCCAGTTGCAGGGTGGAGTTGATCGTTGCGGCGAAGGTGACGGAGGCGGCTCCCAGGAGGGCGAGCATGAGGATCTCCAGGGCTAGGCTCGGCATCGCCGCGGCAAGGAGGGCCGAGACGCCGAAGGCGAGCGCGCCGCCGGCGATCAGGCGCGGGCCGGTGCGGCCGCGGTGGCCGTTGACGAGGGCGCCGGCGATCGAGCCGACCGCCATCGCCG
>DASUQZ010000018.1:0-7039 GCA_036280335.1 Solirubrobacterales bacterium | reverse complement strand
CGAGATCGCCGCCGGCGAAAGGGTCCGGCTCGAAATCGACCTCGACAACCCGCTGCTGCCGGGCCGCTATTTCGTCCACCTCGGGATCAGCCTCAGCGGCGAGCGGCGCGTCTCCCTCTACGTCCACAACGCCGCCGACTTCGTCGTCTTCGGGGGCGACGAGGCGCTGGGGATCGTCTCGCTGCCGCAGCGGGTCGGTGCCACCTTCGGCGGGGGGTCGAAGCGATGAGCGAGCGCGTCGCCTCACCGCCGCTGCGCGAGGTCCGCGGCCCCTCCGCCCTGGGCGGCGGCCGCCGCCGCTTCTTCGACCTGCTCTGGCTGATGTCGATGACCGAATTCAAGCGGACCTACTTCGGCACGGTCTTCGGCTACCTCTGGTCGCTGGTGCGGCCGCTGATGTTGTTCGGCGTCCTGCTGTTCGTCTTCACCCAGGTCTTCCGGCTCGGCGCCGGGCTGGAGAACTACCCGGTGCTGCTGCTGATCGGGATCGTCCAGTTCACCTTCTTCCAGGAAGCGACGACCAACGCCGTCACCTCCGTCGCCGCCCACGAGGGGATCGTCCGCAAGACCCAGTTCCCGCGGCTGGTCATCCCCCTCTCGACCGTGATCACGGCGGCGATCAACTTCTGCCTCAACCTCGTCGTCGTCCTCGTCTTCGTGCTCGCCTGGGGGGTCGACCCGAGCTGGAGCTGGCTGCTCTTCCCGGTCGCGATGCTGGCCCTGTTCGTGCTCACCACCGCCGTCAGCATGGCCCTCTCGGTCCTCTACATCGGCTTCCGCGACGTCGCGATCATCTGGACCGTCGCCGCGCAGATGCTCTTCTACGCGAGCCCGATCCTCTATCCCCTCGGCCCGAAGGGACTGAACGAGCCGGGGATCGAAGAATTCCTGATGATCAACCCGCTGGCGGTGATCTTCGAGCAGGTGCGGGTCTGGCTCCTGCACGAACCGGCGGAGATCGCCCCCGGAGCCGCCGCGGCGGCCGGCGGCTGGCCGCACCTCCTGCCCGCGGTGGCGATCTACCTCGGCCTCTGCGCCTTCGGGGTCTGGATCTTCAACCGCAACGCGCCGCGGATCGCCGAGGAGCTCTAGATCTAGGCCGCGGCGCAGACGCGCGCGGGCTGCTCGGCCTGGACGTGCAGGTGCCAAGGCTGGTCACTGGCGTCGCGGGGGACGCGGAGCAGCACCACCGAGCCGCCCGGAGGAGCGTTGGTCGGCACCGGGAACTCTTCGGTCGCGAAGCGCCGCAGGCTCAATTCGGCGGGCGGGCCGGGAGCGATCTCGATCCTGTTCAGCCCGGGAGAGAGGGGTACCTCCGGCACCGCTTCGCCCCCGCCGGGCACCTCGACGCACTCGCCGGTGCCGCCGGCGAGCCGGCCGGGCCGGATCTCGGTCGAGAGCGGTAGCGCCTGCGAGAGCAGGATGTCGACCTGGCGGCGGGCGAACTCGGGTGCCTCGAGGAGCTCGGCTTCGCTGTAGGCGGGCGAGCCGTGTTCCTCGATCGCCTCCAGGTACTCGCCCGCGTAGACGTTGACCAGCGAGGGGGTGCCGGCGACCGGCAGGGTCAGCTGGAAGCCCGGGTCGACCCTGCGGGCGGCGATCTCCAGCCCCGCGGTGTCGGCCTGGGTGAGGATCGACTGCGCCTCCAGCACGTCCTCGCCCTTCTCGAGCAGGACCAGGTTGGGCCCCATGACCAGCGCCGTCAGCACGCCGAGCGCCGCCAGCGCCTTCCTGCCCGGGCTCACCCCCTTCAGGAGGTTGGCGAGGATCATCAGGACGAAGATGACCCCGGCGTACTGGTAGCGGCTCGAGGAGGGGTCGCGCCCGGGGATCGCGTTGAAGGCGGTGAGGAACCAGTTGGCCAGGGCGGCGGTGGCAACCGGCCAGAGGCCGGGATCGATCACGGGGCGCGGCCGCGCCTGCGAGAACCGGTAGACGAGCAGGAGGACCGCTCCGACCAGCAGCGCCCGCCCCCAGGAGACGTCGGGACCCGATCCCGGCGCCGGCGCCAGCCCCAGCATCGACTGCATCGCCCAAGCGAGCGAGTCGGCGACGAAGCGCGGCGAGGCGAAGACGTTGTGCAGGGTGATGCTGGATTCGGCGTCGCGGCCCCAGCCCAGCCACCACAGCCCGTAGAGCAGCAGCGGCACGGCGAAGACGTAGGCGCGGGGAAGCCACCTGTCGCGCGGCCCGAGGAGGATGGCGACGAAGGCGGCGGCGATGAAGCAGATGCCGAGCCCCGAGGAGGCGACGGCGAGGGTCAGGCAGACGCAGGCGACGAGATCCCCGCGGCGGTCGCCGCGTTCGAGGGCGAGCAGCATCGCCAGGCCGAAGAGGATCGGGGCGATGAAGGTGATCTCGAACGGCCAGAGCAGCACCTCCCAGGCCGGCCCCAGGGTGAGGACGATCAGCGTCGCGAACAGCGCCAGCCAGTCGCCGACGCGCCGCCGCAGATAGACGAAGAGGAGGCCGGCGGTGGTAGCGAGGAAGAGCGCCAGCAGGACGTATTCCGGCAGGGCGTTCGACATCCCGAAGATCCGGATCAGCAGCATCTCCAGCAGGGCCGGGAAGGCGACCAGGTGCTCGCTGTGCGGTTCGAGGATGTCGTCGGCGGTGAACTCGCGCCGGTTGATCAGGAAGGCCCAGGTGTCCTGGAAGAAGGTCATCCCCCAGGTCAGCGCGAGCGTTCCCGCCACCGCGAGGGCGAGAGCCGCGACGAGGATCAGGACAGGCGGGTTTCGGAGCGGCCTCTCCACAGGGGTGGAGGAGTGTATTCGCGGCACCCGACCGCCGGGGCGGACCCCGCCCGGCGGGTAGACTGCGCCGCGATGTCCGAGCGGGAAACCTCGACCAGCGAGGTCGATCAGCTGCGCAACTCGTTGCGCGAGAAGGACGAGGAGATCCTCCGTCTGCGCGACCTGCTGGTCGGCAAGGACGTCGAACTGGGAGTTGCCAAGGGAAGGCTCGCGGAGCACGAAGACCGCGCCAAGCGGCTGGCGAACGCGAAAAAGCGGGTCGAAACAAAAGTTCCCGTGCTCGGCCGGCTGATCGGGCCGATCCTGAAGCTCCTCCGCGGCCGCCCGTGACCCCCCGCTTCTCGATCCTCACGCCGATCTACGAGACGCCCCCCGGCGTCCTCCGCAAGATGCTGCGCTCGGTGCAGCGCCAGAACTACGACGACTGGGAGCTGTGCCTGGTCGACGACGGCTCCCAGCAACCCCACGTGCGCGAGATCCTCGACCGCGCCCAGGCCCTGGACCCGCGAGTCCGGGTCCAGCACCGCGAGACGAACGAAGGAATCGTCCCCACCTCCAACGAGGCGCTGGCGATGGCGCAGGGGGAGTTCGTCGCCCTGCTCGACCACGACGACCTCCTCCACCCCGACGCCCTGGCCGAAGTCGCGGCCAGGCTCGACACCGACCCGGAGATCGACTACGTCTACACCGACGAGGACAAGGTCGACACCAAAGGCCTCCACTCCGCCCCCTTCTTCAAGCCCGACTGGTCGCCGGAGCGGATGCGGACGCAGATGTACACCTGCCACTTCAGCGTCTTCAGGCGCTCGCTGGTCGAAGAGGTCGGCGGCTTCGACGCCGAGTTCGAGGGCTCCCAGGACTGGGACCTGGTCCTGAAGGTGACCGAGCGGGCGCGCAAGGTCGCCCACGTGCCGCGCATCCTCTACCACTGGCGGATGCTCGAGACCTCGGCCGCGGGCGGCGGCGAAGCGGCGAAGCCGTGGGCCTTCGAGGCGGGCAAGCGGGCGGTGCAGGCGCACTGCGACCGGATCGGCTTCCCGGCCCAAGTCGAGCGCGACCCCGAGGACCCGGGCGTCCTCCACCTCGAACCGCGCCTGCAGCGCCGGCCCTCGGTGAGCATCGTCATCCCGACCGCCGCCACCGTCCGCGACGTCCGTTTCGAACCGGTGGTCCTCGTCGTCAACTGCGTCCGCGAGATCGTCGAGCGCTCCAGCTACGACAACTACGAGATCGTCTGCGTGGTCAGCGAGGCGGTCCCCCAGAACGTCCTCGACGAGCTGCGCGAGATCGCCGGCGACCGCCTGCGCCTGGTCGAGTTCAGCGGCCCCTTCAACTTCTCCGAGAAGATCAACAAGGGCGCCCTCCACAGCGAGGGCGAGCACCTGCTGCTGCTCAACGACGACATCGGCATCAGCACCCCGAACTGGCTGGAGCGGTTGGTGATGTACTCGGACTTCGAGGGGATCGGCGCCGTCGGCGGCCGGCTGCTCTGGGGCGACGGCCGCCTCCAGCACGTCGGCGTCGGCTTCGACGACGGCCTCCCCGGCCACACCTACCGCGGCTTCCGCGGCGAATTCCGCGGCTACGCCAACGCGGTGCGGATCGCCCGCAACACCCTGGCGGTGACCGGCGCCTGCCTGATGACCCCGCGCGCCGCCTTCGACGAGGTCGGCGGCCTGACCACGGCGCTGCCGGTCAACTTCAACGACGTCGACTACTGCCTCAAGCTCCACGCCAAGGGCTACCGGATCGTCTACGACCCCGACCTCGTCCTCTACCACTACGAGTCCTCCTCCCGCGACACCGAGGTGCGGGAGTGGGAGGAAGACCACCTGATCGACCGCTGGAGCGGGCTCGCCAACCCCGACCCCTTCGGCAACCCCAACCTGCGCCGAGGGATGCCGCGGCTGGGCGCCTACTTCTCCTGGGTGCCGCGGCGGCCGCCGCGGATGGCGACGGTGCCGAAGGCCGCCAGAGCGGCCGCGCAGAGGATCGCCGCCAGGAGCGAGTAGGACGTTTCGGGCGGCGGTTCGAAGGCCGGCACGTAGACCGCCAGGCTGAGCGCCGCGGCGAGGCCGACGTAGTAGAGGGAGAAGCGGGGGAAGGCGGCGCGCAGGCCGGCGACGGCGCCGGCCATGCCGAGGATCGGCAGCAGGTAGCTGCCGACGTGGATCACCGCCCGCAGCTCGATGCTGCCGTAGACGATCAGCGCCCAGAGCAGGGCGCCGACGCCGAAGACGAGGAAGCTGACCAGGGCGAAGCTCCACTCCGCCGGCTCGCGAGGGCGGCGGCGGGCGGCGGCGAAGGCCATCGCGAAGGGAGCCAGCAGCAGCAGGCCCATCGAGGGCAGCAGGTAGAAGAAGTTGTTGACGCGGATCGCGTTGACGACTTCCTCCGCGTCGCCGGTGTCGAGCGCGTTGGAGAGCGTTTCCGGCGCCACCTTCCAGCCGGCGATCGTCTTCAGGTTCTCGACCTTGTTGTCGATCGCCCCGCCCAGGCCGATTTCTCCGTAGGAGTCGGAGATCGCCTCCAGGGTGCCGCGCTCGTCGATTTCGACCACGCCCGCGAGCGTCCACTTCATCAGCCGGTTGCCCGGCGGGTCCTCCCACTTCTGGTAGGCGGACCAGGGCGCCAGGAGCGCGATCCCGACTGCGACGCCGACGCCGAGCCAGCGCAGGCTCGGCAGGCCCCGGTAGGCGGCGACGATTGCGAGCGGGACGATCCCGAACACGCTCGAGCCATGGCCGAGCATCGCCAGGCCGCAGAGCGCGGCAACCAGCGCCGCGCCCCAGACGCTGCGGCGCACCTGCTCCCAGAGCGGGGTCAGCACCAGCGCCGCGGCGGCGAGAAGGAAGGCGGCGGGCAGCAGCTTCGGCCAGACGAAGAACCCGTTGAGGATCGCCAGTGAGCTGAGCAGGACCGCAACCGTCGCCAGCCCCCGCGTCACCCGCCGCAGTCCCGCGGCGCTGAGCAGCGCCCAGAGGCCGACGATCCAGAGCTGCTGCAGGACGACGGCGAGGATGTGGTAGTTGAGCCCGTAGGAGTCCCAGCCGAGGGCCCGCTGGGAGAGCGCGTAGCCGGACTGCAGGGGCGGGCGGTCGCTGAAGTGCCATTCGCCGGGGAAGAGCGGCGGCGTGCCGCTGTGGCCGTTCTCGTAGAACCATTCGGCGAAGTAGCGGGGGATGTCGTGGTCGCCCGGCAGCGGGCCGGAGAAGCGGTTGATCGCGGTCGAGAGCGGCGTGTCGCTGCCGCCGTGGAGGAAGCCGAGCATCAGCAGGAAGGCGCAGCCCAGGGCCCAGAGGGCGAAGGGGGTCGCGAGGTCTTCGAGCAGGCCGCGGTTGAGCCTGCCGCCGAAGAGGGACCAGCCGGCCAGGGCCAGGGAGCCGAAGATGACGAGGAAGGAGAAGGTTTCCCCCACCAGCGGGTCGGCGAAGTAGGTCCAGAAGCCGAGGATGCCGACGGCGCCGCTGGCGGCGAGGGCGATCGCGAGCAGGATCGGCACCGAGTCAAGGCCGCGGCGGGCGGCGTAGAGGGCGGCGGCGATCGCCGGCAGCCCGGTCAGGACCAGGTGCCACCCGAGCAGGAGAAGTACCTTGGCCTCGTCCACTAGTCAGGGAACCCCCGCACCGGCGGGAGCTTCGCATACTGTTCCCCGCCATGAACTACGAGCGCCTCTACTCATTCCGCTTCCGCGACATCGACCAGGAGGGTCGCCAGGCCGTCTGGAACGAGATCGCCCCCCACGTCCACGGCCTGATGGGGCGCCCCCAGAAGGTGCTCGACCCCGCGGCGGGGCGCGGCGAGTTCATCGGCGCGGTGCCGGCCGAGGAGACCTGGGCGGTCGACATGGTCAGCTACGAGGCCGCTTACTACAAGCCCGACGCGACCGTGATCGTCTCGCCGATCATGGACGCCGAGCTGCCCAGCGACCACTTCGACGGCATCTACGTCTCCAACTTCCTCGAGCACCTCTACGACCAGGAGGCGATTGCCGCCTTCCTGGAAAAGATGCACGGGGCGATGGCGAAGGGCGGCCGGATCGCGATCATGGGCCCCAACTACCGCTACTGCTCGGACGAGTACTGGGACTGCGCCGACCACTACATCGCCCTCACCCACGTGGCGATCGAAGAGCACCTCTACGCCGCCGGCTTCGAGCTGGAGAAGGTGGTCCCCAAGTACCTCCCCTACTCCTTCCGCGGCATCCTCCCCCCCTCGCCGACCCTGACCCGCACCTACCTGAAGATGCCGCTGGCCTGGAAGGTGCTCGGCAAGCAGTTCCT
>DASUQZ010000017.1:0-3746 GCA_036280335.1 Solirubrobacterales bacterium | reverse complement strand
CACCGGGCCGCAGGACGCCCGAACGATGGCGGAGCTGAGCCCCGCCGAGAAGCACGCGATCAGCCACCGCGGCCGGGCCGCTCGGCTGCTGGCCGAGCACCTCGGGCTGAAGGGGGCGGAGGCGGCGCGGATGCTGGCCCGGCACCTGGGCCTGGAGGCCGGGGCCTCGCGATGATCCGCACCAAAAGCGGCGCCGCTGCGCTCTCGATCGCCTCCAACTCGATCCTGATCGCGCTGAAGCTGGCCGCCGGCGCGATCACCGGCTCGATCGCGATCATCACCGAGGCGATCCACTCGCTGATCGACCTGATCGCCTCGGTGATCGCCTTCATCTCGGTCCGCAAAGCCGACGAGCCGGCCGACTTCGACCACCCCTACGGCCACGAGAAGGTCGAGAACCTGGCCGCCAACATCGAGGGGATCCTGATCCTGGTCGGGGCCGCGATCATCGTCTACGAGGCGAGCCACCGGCTTGCGGTCGGGGCCGAGGTCGGGTCCCTCGGCATCGGCATCGCGGTGATGGGAATCTCGGTCGTGGCGAACCTGATCGTCTCCGGCATCCTCTACCGCCGCGCCCGCGAGCATGAGTCGGCGGCGCTGGAGGGGGACGCCGCCCACCTGCGCACCGACGCCCTCACCTCCGCCGGGGTGCTGGTCGGGCTCGGGCTGGTGGAGATCACCGGGGCCGTCGCCTTCGACTCGATCACGGCGCTGCTGGTCGCCGCGGCGATCGTCTGGGCGGGCCTCAAGATCATCCGCCGCTCCTCCGGCGTCCTCGTCGACGAGGTGCTGCCGGACGCGGAGATGGACCGGATCGAGGCGGCGATCGCCACCGCCCGTACGCCGGAGGTCGCCGGGTACCACAAGCTCCGCGCCCGCCGCGCCGGCAGCCGCCGCCACATCGACTTCCACGTCCAGTACCGCTCCGGCACGACGCTGGAGCGCGCCCACGAGCTCGCCCACCAGATGCGCGCCTCGATCGAGGGCGAGATCCCCCAGGCCGAGGTGCTGATCCACGTCGAGCCGGAGACCTCCTACCGAGAAGGGGAAGCGGGCCCGTACCGCTCCGGGTGATCAGTCCTCAACCGATTCGAGGAATCGCCGCAGGTCCTTGAGCAGCAGGATCCGGTGAAGGGGATCGGTCGGCGACTCTTCGAATCCGAAGTGGTCGTAGAAGCCGGCGGCCTCTGGACGGGCGTGCGCGACAACCGCGCGTACACCCACCGACTCCGAGACTGCGTCGCATCTCAGCAAGGCGTCCTGGAGCAAGGACCTTCCGAGACCACGACCTTGATGCTCTCGATCCACGGCCAGCCGCGCCAAGACGAGAACCGGCACCGGCTGCGCGGCGGGTTGTCCTTTCAGCAGGCGCTCGGTCCCGTCCTCGGGCTGAACCTGACCGATTGCGAGGGCGTAGTAGCCGACCACCCGGCGCCCGTCCGCGGTGACGAAGGTACGGGCCGAGCCCGCGCCCTCCGCGTGCCGCGCTCTGCGCAAGAGCCAGCTGTCGAGCGACTCGTCGCCTGACGAGAATTCCTCCAGGTGATGCTTGCCCCGCAGCGACTCAGGCCGTGAATACGCCATCGGCTGCGGAGTGGGTTACTCGAAGACGCTCGGCTGCGAGTAAAGGCGGCTCACGCCGTCGGGAATCCGGGGTGGCCTCTCCAGGAGCCGCTCGAACTCCTCCCATTGCGGGGGGGAGAGGAAGAATCGATTCCGGTCGGCGAGCACCCGCTGGGCCTCGGAAACCGCAGCGCTCCTGATGAAGTTGCTGTAGCTGGTGTCGAGGGCTTCGCTAGCGGTTCGGACGAGGGCGTCCTCGGAGCCCTCGACTCGAAGGTTCCAGCGAAGGTCCTTGGTCTCTCTCGGCCGCGATGCCATCGACCAGCGATTGTACAGACACTGTGCCCCGGGGGAACGCTAAGGCGGAGGCAGCAGGTTGACTCCCGCCGCCAGGCCGATCGCGACGAGGGTGATCGCGTAGCCGGTGTAGCCGCTGACGGCGAAGGCGACGGCGGCGATCGCGCAGACGGCGACGGTGAGGATCCAGGAGGCCCGGGCGAGGGTCACGGTCGGTATCTTCGCCGACATGGCCGACGCCTCCGCAACCGCCCTCCCTTCCGAGGAGTCTGCGGAGGCGGCGCTGGAGTTCCTGGCCGAGATGTCCCCGGACCTGCGCGGGGCGGCGATCCTGGGTCCGGAGGGGGAGGTGCTCGCCGCGACCGGCGAGGAGCCGGAGCGCTGGCAGGAGGACGCGGCGGCGCTGTTCGCGGCCGCCGACGGCGCCGAGGGCGTGCCGGTCGAGCAGGTCCACATCGCCACCGAGCAGGGCGAGGTCTTCGCGATCCGCAACGCCGGCCTCGCGGCCGTCTCCGTCACCGACCGCTTCGCCCTCGCCTCGCTGACGCTCTTCGACCTGCGCTCGCTGCTGCGCGAGCTCGCCGGCGACGCCGGAGAAGGGGACTGATGCCTCCCAAGCCGCACCGGATCCTGCTCGAGCGCGTCTCCGTCTACGCCGACGAGGCCGCGGCCTTCATGCGGCGGCGGCGGGTCGCACGGCGGCCGTTCGCGCGCCTCTACTACCCCGACGGGCGCAGCGCCGACCACGCCCAGGACTCGCGCAGCGGCGCCGAGCTGTTCGTCGCCGCCGGCCGCCTGATCGAGGTCGCGGGGAAGAGGCAGAAAGGATGAGCGAGCTGCTCGATCGCGACGTCGCCGCGCGCGTCCTCTCCCGCGCCCTCGCCAACGGCGGCCGCTTCGCCGAGGTCTTCGCCGAACGCCGCCGCGGTCAGACGCTGGCGATCGACGAGTCCCGGATCGAGTCGGTCCAGTCCGGCGCCGAGGAGGGCGCCGGCGTCCGCGTCGTCGACGGCAACACCACCTACTTCGCCCACGTCGACGGCCTCGACCCCGCCGACCTGGAGCGCGCCGCCGACGAAGCCGCCGGGGCGCTGCGCACCGAGCGCCGCGAGCCGCGGCCGCTGCAGGCGCGGGAGGCGACCCCGCTGCCGGTCGTGCGCCGGCCGGAAGAGGTCCCGGCCGAGCGCAAGGCCGAGCTCCTGCGCGAGCTCGACGAACGGGCGCGCGGCAAGGGAGGGGAGATCGCCCAGTTCACCGCCTCCTACGCGGAGGTCCGCCGCCAGGTCACCGTCGCCAACTCCGACGGCCTCTTCACCGGCGACGACCGGACCCGGGTGCGGATCGGCGCCCAGGCGGTCGCCCGCCGCGACGGCACGGTCGAGACCGGGGCCGAGACCCTCGGCGCCCACCGCGGCTTCGAGCTGCTCGAAGACGACCCGGGGCAGATCGCCGAGCAGGCGGCGGCGAAGGCGCTGACCCTGCTCAACGCGGTGCCGGCGCCCTCGGGCTCGATGCCGGTCGTGGTCGGCGGCGGCTTCGGCGGCGTCCTCTTCCACGAGATGACCGGCCACGGCCTCGAGGCCGACCACATCCAGAAGGGCGCCAGCGTCTACACCGGCAGGCTCGGCGAGCGCGTCGCCGAGCCGCTCCTGAACGCCTACGACGACGGCCGCCTCCCCGGCGAGTGGGGGAGCGACGCGCTCGACGACGAGGGGCAGCCGACGCAGAAGACCCAGGTGATCGAGGCCGGCCGCCTCACCTCCTACCTCTACGACCACCTCACCGCCGAGCGGGAAGGGGTCGAGTCGACCGGCAACGGGCGCCGCGAGAGCTTCCGCCACCTGCCGATCCCGCGCATGACCAACACCTACATCGCCCCCGGCGAC
>DASUQZ010000016.1:0-2366 GCA_036280335.1 Solirubrobacterales bacterium | reverse complement strand
TCAGGTCGTGGAGGTCGGTCTTCTGCCAGTTCGAGTAGCCCTCGGGGAAGGCCGGGCCGAGGACGTGGCCCTTGAGGCCGACCGTCATCTGCTCGTCGCCGTTCCCGTCCGTCCAGGTGTAGAAGGGGACTTTGTAGGTTTTGTCAGCGCTGTTGGTGCCGTTGCTGAGGGCTTCGGCGATCTTCTTGGCGCTGTTGTTCTTCTCGGTGACGATCAGTCGCATCGGGCGGCGAGGGTAGCAGGGGTCGTCGGCCGTGCAAGCGGGAGTACAGGCGTCCACTCTTCCCTTCGGCGCCTGCCGATGCGCTTAGGATCACCGCCTCATGAGGTGCCTGGTAACCGGCGGCGCGGGCTTCATCGGCTCGAATCTGGTCGACGCCCTGCTCGCGCGGGGCGACGAGGTGACGGTCGTCGACGACCTCTCCACGGGCCGGCGCGCCAACCTCGAATCGGCGCTGGCCGCGGGGGCGGAGCTGGTCGAGCTCGACATCCGCGAGGGCGCCGCGCTGGGCGAGCTGGCGCGGGAGCGCCGGCCGGAGCGGGTCTTCCACCTCGCCGCCCAGATCGACGTCCGCAAGTCGATCGAGGACCCCGCCTTCGACGCCGCGATCAACGTCGGCGGCACCGCCAACGTGCTCGAGGCCGCCCGCGCCGGCGGGTGCGGCCGGGTCGTCTTCGTCTCCACCGGCGGCGCCATATACGGAGAGGGCGAGGGGCAGCAGCTGCCGCTGGCCGAGGACGCGCCGATCGCCCCGCTCTCCGCCTACGGGCAGAGCAAGTTCGCGGGCGAGGGGTACCTTGCCCTCTACGAGCGCCTCTACGGGGTCTCCGGGGTGGCGCTGCGCCTCGGCAACGTCTACGGCCCGCGCCAGGACCCGCTCGGCGAGGCCGGCGTGATCGCGATCTTCTGCGGCGCCCTCAAGGAGGGGCGGCGCCCGACCATCTTCGGCGACGGCACCCAGACGCGCGACTACATATATGTGGGCGACGTGGTCGCGGCCGCCCTGGCCGCCGCCGGGTCCGCGGTGACGGGACCGATCAACATCGGCACCGGCCGCGAGACCAACGTTCTGGAGCTGGTCGAGGCGCTGGGCAGGCTCGGCGGCGACGACTCCTTCGAGCCGGAGTTCGCGCCGCCCCGCACCGGCGAGGTGCAGCGGATCGCCCTCGACGCCGGCCGCGCCGAACGCGAGCTGGGCTGGCGGGCGGAGACGGATCTCGAGGACGGCCTGCGCCGCACCCTGGACGCGGTCTAGCGGGAGCCGGGGGAGGGTCTCGCCGGACACTCCCCGCTTTTGTCCGCCGAGACCCTCCCCCGGCTCCCCTCACCAGGTCGCTAGCCTTCTTCCCATGCCCGCCCAGGCCTACGCCGGCAAGGAGTGCGTCTGCCAGTTCCGCAAGGGGATCTGCGACCAGTCCTGCGTGCGGGACATGCTGGAGACCCCCTTCTACATCGCCTGCCTGAAACTGAGCGGCCGCAGGTGCCTGGTCGTCGGCGGCGGCGACATCGGCCTGGAGAAGGTCGAGGGGCTGCTCGCCTGCGGCGGCGACGTGACCCTGATCGCCCCGGTCGCCCACCCGGAGCTGGAGCAGCTGGCCGAGGAGGGGTCGATCCGTTGGGAGAAGCGGACCTACGCGGGCGCCGAGGACCTCGAGGGGGTCTTCATGGTGATCGCCTGCACCGACGACTCCGAGGTCAACATCGGCATCTTCGACGACGCCGAGCAGCGGGCGATGCTGGTCAACATCGTCGACGTGCCGCCGCTCTGCAACTTCATCCTGCCGGCGATCGTCCGCACCGGGCCGCTGGCGATCGCGATCTCGACCGCGGGCGCCTCGCCGGCGCTGGCGAAGCGGATGAAGCGGGAGATCTCCGAGCTCTTCGGCGAGGAGTACGCGCGGCTCGCGGTCATGCTCAACGACGCGCGCGGCTGGGCGAAGGGGACGCTGCCGACCTACAACGACCGCAAGGATTTCTTCGAGGGCATCGTCAACGGCGACCCCGACCCGATCGAGCTGATCCGGGAAGGCAAGGAGTCGGCGGTCCTGGCGATCATCGAGTCCGCCAAGGAGCGGGCGAGCGCGACGCTCACCGCCTGACGGCGGCGACGCTTCGGCTTCGCCTCAGCCGGCGCCGCAGGCCGCTCTGCGGATCCGCTCCAGCGTCTGGCGCAGCGCTTCGGCCTCCGCGACGGTGAGGTTGGCGCTGAAGGCGACGGCCAGCTCCCCCCGCACCACCGGGCGCATTTCTTCGAGCAGCTCGACCCCGGCGGGCAGCAGGGTCGCGTAGCTGACCCGGCGATCGGTCTCGCAGAAGGTCCGCTCCAGCAGGCCGGCCTTGATCAGCCGGTCGACCAGCTTGGTCA
>DASUQZ010000015.1:0-3543 GCA_036280335.1 Solirubrobacterales bacterium | reverse complement strand
GCGGCGGGCCTCAAGGACGGGGGCGAGGACCGCGAGCGCCCGGTCCTCTCACCGCGCGAGACCGACGTATTGCGGCTGATGGCGCTCGGCCACACCAACCGCGAGATCGGCGAGCAGCTGGAGCTCAGCGTCCGCACGGTCGAGACCCACCGCTCCCACATCCAGCAGAAGCTCGGGCTGAGCAGCCGCCCGGAGCTGACCCGCTACGCGCTCGACCACGGGCTGATCGACGCCTGATCAGCCCTCCTCGGGCAGCTCCTCGATGTTCGCCAGGGAGACGGCCCGCGTCTGGGAGAAGAGGACGAAGAGGCTGACGAAGTTCCCCAGCGCCACCAGGGAGACGATCAGCGCCCCGAGCACGGTGAAGCTGGCCCAGCCCGGCACCGTCGAGCCGGCGAAGAGCTTGATGCCGGCGACGACCAGGGCGAGAAGGGCGCCCAGCACCAGCGAGGCGACGAAGACGCCCAGCGCCCTGATCGCGATCCGGTCGGTGAACGGCATCAGCATCCGCAGCCCGTGCATCGAGAGACGGCCGAAGGTCATCTTCGATCTGCCCTCGTAGCGCTTCCCGCGCTCGCACGGCACGTGCTCGATCGGGATGTCCAACGCGAGGATCGCCGAGGAGTAGGAGAGGTCGAAGCTCGGATGCAGGAGGACCCGCTTGGCGAGCGAGCCGGGCATCGCCGCGAAGTTGCCGGAGCGGACCGTGGTGCCGGTGAGGCCGCGGAAGAGGATGCGGAAGAGCAGGTACATGACCTTGAACCGGAGCGACTCCCGGCGCCTGGTCCGTCGCGCCAGGGCCACCTTTTCCCGCCCGCCCGCCCCGCCCTCGATCGCCGCCAGCAGTTGCGGCAGGTCGCTCGGCCTGTCCTCCCCGTCGGCGTCGAGGGTGACGATCGCGTCGTCGCCGCCGACGCGGGGCACGATCTTGCGCAGCGCGTAGACGATCGCCCGCTGGTGCCCGAGGTTGAAGGGAGGGCGGAGGATGGTGACGTCCCGATGGCGGCGCAGGCTCTCGATCTGAGCGTCCTGGCCGGCGGTGTCGTCGATCACGACGAAGCGCGGGGAGGACTCCCGCAGCTCTTCGAGGATCCGCTCGCGCAGGATCTCGAACGAGCTCACGTCGCGGTAGACGGGGGTGACGATCCAGGTGGTCACCGAACGCTCACCGCCGCTCGCTCTCGCCTCAGCAGCCTGTAGTCGCCGAAGGTGACCAGGGGCCGGAACCCCCGGCGCAGGTAGCGGACCAGCGGGCCCTCGAAGGGGCTGCGGTCCCAGGCGGCCGCCAGGAGCGGGTTTTCCAGCAGGCAGAGGTTCCGGGTCGAGCGCGTCGCCGCGATCACCCGCCGCTGCTGAGCGTCGTCGAAGAGGACCGTCCAGGCGGTGACGTTGAGGCCGGTCGGGGGCTCCTGTCGGGCCCACTCGTAAAAGCTCCCCATGCCGGGCAGCGTCAGCATCGAAGCGCAGTAGCCGTCGATCGTCTTCGCCAGCCGGCGGTACCGCCCCGCTTCCTCGTGAGTGAGGCGGACCTCCTCGGCACCCGGCAGCGTCAGCGGGGCGAGGACGTCGTATTCCTCCCGCGCCGTGTCGAGCGGCTGGCGCAGCTCGACGTTGACCAGCGCCACCATCGTTGCCGCCGCCGCGACGACCGCGATCGCCCCGATCGCCCGGCGCTCACGTTCGCCGCTGAGGGATCGGCGCAGACCGCGGATGCCGTTGGCGATGCAGAGGGCCCCGACCGGGATCATCAGGAAGGCCGCCCAGAGGATCTGGCTGCCGGCCACCGGAAAGGCGTGCAGCGCCTGCATGACCGCGAGGGGAGGCAGCAGCAGCCGGGCGAAGGCCGTGTCCTCGCCGTCGCCCCCGGGGGGCGGCACCAGCGCCATCCAGGCGAAGGCGATCAACCCGAGCGGATAACCGGGGAAGACGGTGGGGTCGAACAGCGCGGTCTCGCCGACGACCGCGAGCGCCATCTCGAGCCCGACCAGGATGCTGAGCAGCGAGAAGGCCGACGCCAGGGCGGGGCTGACGGCGCGGTCGCCGCCGCGGGCGAGGTACCAGTAGGCGAGCGCCCCGGCGAGGGCGAGAAGGTCGAACAGATAGGTCCGGTCGTCGAGGAGAAAGGGGATCCAGAAGGAATCCGCCTGCCGCAGGGGTTGCGCGATCACTCCGTCGAACAGGCCCGCCGGGGAGGTTCCCGAGGCGAGGATGGCACCGCAGACGGCGATCGAGAGCGCAGCCGCCCCGCCCAGCAGCCACCAGAGCTCCTCCCGCTCTCGGTTGCCGGGTCGTCGCGCCCTCAGGACCACGACGACGGCGAGGGCGGCGACGGCGACGTGGATCGCGTAATGCCGGGCCCAGCCTTCATCCACCTTCGCCGCCATCACCAGCAGGGGTACGGCGACGAAGCCGGCCTCGATCGCGAGCCGCGGCCATCGGCGCCTCCAGAGGAAGGGGTGGCTGACCGCGCAGGCGAGGGCGACGGCCGCCAGGGCAAAGACCCCGACGTTGACCTTGATCAGGATCAGGGCCGCGACGGCCGCGCCCAGCAGCCCCATGGTCAACGGCGAGCTGCGGCCTCGGGCCAGGGACGAGATCAGGATGACCGCGCCCAGCAGCAGGCAGATCAGCCCGCCGGGGTGCATCGGCTCGTTGCTGACGCTGGAGATCCCGTTGAAGGTGACCATCTGGACCCCCAGCCCGAGCAGAGCGCTGCCGGTCGTCCGCCAGATCCCCAGGCCGACCAGCAGAGCCGCGAGCACCCAGGCGATCATGGTCGCGGTGCGGCCCCCGTCGTGGTCCACCGACAGCCCGGAGAGCGAGAAGAACGCGCCCCAGAACTCGAAGTAGAAGGGGCCGTACTGGCTGAAGACGTCGTCGTAGAGATGCCCCTGGTCGAGGAAGGCGTCGAGGGCGACCAGCATGTAGCCCTCGTCGTCGTAGGGGGCGAAGCCGGTGAAGATCTGCGGGTGCGCGATCAGGGCCGTCACCAGCGTGACCGCGGCGAACCCGAGCAGGGCGATAGCGACCCTCACCCAGGGAAGCCGCCAGATCCGCTGCGCCTCCGCGAGGCTCAACTCAGTCGACGTGCCGGAGCCTGGCGAACAGCGAGGTCCCCGCAGGCCAGTAGTGGCGCATTCTCATCGACGCCCTGCCGACCCGGTAGAGCGTCTCGTTCAGCGAGTTCGAGAGCTCCGGGAACTCTGCCCCGGCGTCGTCCTGCGACCCGCGTCGGCTGCGCAGCCGACGGGCGATGCCCGCCGGGATCAGCTCGGGGAAGATGTAGCTCTGCTCCTCGATCTCGAGCGGCAGCGAGTCGACTGCGCGGCGCAGGCTCCGCTTCGTGTAGCGACGGTAGTGGCCCAGCTTCGTGTCCCAGTCGGACCAGAGGAAGGGCATCGCGGGCACCGTCAACAGCAGCGTCGCTCCGGGATCCATCCGCTCCGCCAGGTCGGCCATGAAGGCGCGGTCGTCCTCCTGATGCTCGAGGACGTCCATCAAGGTGAGATGAGAGGCGCCGGCGAAATCCTGGTCGCGGCGGTT
>DASUQZ010000014.1:0-6537 GCA_036280335.1 Solirubrobacterales bacterium | reverse complement strand
GTGCCCGTCTTCAACCTCGAACCCGCGCCCGGGAAGACGGCGCAGTTCGGGGTCTTCGCGCTCGTCTCCCCGATCGTGATGAACGCCTCGATACGCGGCGACGGCGATTACGGGCTGAGGGTGAGCTTGCACAATCTGCCGCAGTTCCTGCCCTTGCTGGGCGGCGTGCTGAGCCTCTGGGGAGTGCCGGCCGACGCCGGGCATGACACCCTGCGCGGGACCTGCCTCAGCTTCGAAGGCAAATCCACGGGCGAATGCCCGGCGGGCGTCTCCCGCCGGCCGTTCATGACCCTCCCGCTCAGGTGCGGCGAGCCGCCGGCGGTGGAGCTCCGGATGAGCTCCTGGGAAAAGCCGGGAGCGTTCGTCACCCAGACCGTCGCGCCGCGGGACGCCGAAGGGAACGAGCTCGCCCTCGAGGGTTGCGAGAAGCTCGACTTCAGCCCGCAGGTCAGCCTCCGGGTGGAAAACCCTATGGCCGACTCTCCCTCGGGGGTCGGGATCGGCCTCGACCTTCCCCAGAACGAGAACCCCGACGGCCTCGCCGAGGCGGGGGTGCGCGACGCGGTGCTCGCCCTCCCGCCCGGCCTCACCCTCAACCCGGCGGCCGGTGACGGGCTCGGCTCCTGCTTGCCGGGGGAGATCGCCCTCGGCGGCCCGGCCCCACCCGCCTGCCCCGACGCCTCGCGAATCGGATCGGTGACGGTGGACAGCCCGCTGGTCGCCGACCCCCTGCGGGGCTCCATCTACCTCGCAGCCCCATACGACAACCCCTTCGGGACCCTGCTCGCGGCCTATGTCGTTGCCGAGGGCAGCGGGGTCTTGGTCAAGATCCCCGCCCGGATCGATGCCGACGGCGGCGACGGCAGGCTGACCGTGCGCCTCGATGACCTCCCGCAGCTGCCCTTCTCGAGCTTCTCGCTGCGGTTCGACGGTGGACCGCGGGCACCGCTGGCGCTGCCTCCACGGTGCGGTACCTTCACGGCCTCCGCCCGCCTGACCGCCCACTCGGACCCGGCGGGGGCCGAGCCGGCTTTCTCGACCAGCGATTTGAAGATCGACCGTGGCTGCGGAGGGGGCTTTTCGCCGTCGTTCCAAGGCGGTGCCACCAGCTCCACCGCAGGGCGGCGTACCGGGTTGACCCTGCGGCTCGCTCGCGGGGACGGAGAAGAGGAGATCAGTCGTTTCTCGACCACCCTTCCAGCCGGCCTGCTGCCCCTGCTCGGCGACGTGCCCAGCTGCCCCGAGCCGCAGGCGCAAGAAGGAGACTGCCCGCTGGGGAGCAGGATCGGCTCCGTCGCGGTCGCGGCAGGCGCCGGGTCGCATCCCTTCCGCTTCTCGGGCGACGCCTTCCTCACCGGGCCGTACGAAGGGGCGCCCTTCGGGCTCGCGATCACGGTCCCCGCGCTGGCGGGCCCCTTCGACCTGGGTGTCGCCGTGGTCCGGGCGAGGATCCTCGTCGATCCCCGCAGCGCGCGCCTCACCATCGCAACCGACCCCCTGCCGCGGATCCTGCGGGGGATACCCCTGCGCATCCGCGGCTTCGAACTGAGCACGACCGAGGCAGCGGGACTCTTCATGGCCCCCACCTCCTGCGAAAGGCAGGAGGTGACCGCGCGAACGGTCGGCGGGGCAGGGGGAAGCGCCGCGTCGGCAACGCCCTTCTTCCTCGGCGGCTGCCGTCAGCTTCGGTTCTCACCGCGGATCTCGGCGTCGAGCGTAAGGAGCGCCGGCCGCGACAGCGGCGTCGGCCTGAAGCTGGCGATCCGCAACCGCCTCGGTGGCCGGGCCAACCCGAGATCGATCAAGATCGGCATCCCACGGCAGTTCTCGCCTCGCCTCTCCACGATCCAGGGGGCCTGCCCGGCGGGCGCGTTCGCCGCCGATCCCGGGCTCTGCCCTCCGACGGCGGCGATAGGGACCGTTCGCGGTCGCTCCCCGATCTTCGACTCGCCCCTCGAAGGCACCGCCTACCTCGTCTCACGGAGGGCGGAGGCGCTGCCCCGCATCGTCATGGTTCTCGGCGCCCGCGGCACCGTTCTTCATCTCGCCGGTGCGCTTCGGGTCTCCAGGCGCGGCACCACCTCGGCCACCTTCGGGTCGCTGCCGGACGCGCCGATCTCGAGCCTCGTCCTCACCTTCCCGAAGGGACCGCACTCCGCCTTCGGGGCGAACCACCTCAGCGGAGCCGGCGGCAGCCTCTGCGGCCAGCGCCTGCTGATGCCGACGAAAGCCGTGGGCCATAACGGCGCCCGCGTAAAGCGAACGGTACGGGTGAGAGTTCCCGGATGCGGAAAGTCGCCGTGACGTCAGTGTGACGCGATGGTTCCTCGGGTCTCTCCTGTAGACAGGATTTCTCGATTAATATAGATTGCTTAGATGGCCCAGACGATCCAAGCCTTGCTAGAGAATCTGGACGATCCCGAGGGGGCCTCCACCTTTCTGAGCGGGGGAGAGCGGAAGAGTGTGAGCTTTGCCGATCTCCGTGTCCGCGCCGAAGAGATAGCGACGAGACTGCTCGCTGCCGGCTCGAAGCCGGGTGACAGGGTGACGATGGTCATCCCCGACCAGGCGGAATTCGTGACGCTGTTCCTCGGGGCCTCGCACGCGGGCCTCGTACCGGTCCCGGTCTACCCGCCGTTCGTTCTCAGCGAGCTCGATTCCTACGTCGCGCACCTGCGGCGTATCGTCGCCGTCTCCGAAAGCAGCCTCGTGCTCTGCGGTCCGGAGGTGGTGGAGATCCTCAGGCCGGCGGCCGGCGGGGTGAAGGTGGCGACCCTGGAGGAGCTCGACCCGGCAGACGCCTCGCCCGCGCTGCCGAAGGTGAGGCCGGAGGACATGGCCTTCCTGCAGTTCACCTCCGGCAGCACCGCGGCGCCCAAAGGCGTGGTCGTGACGCAGCAGTCGCTGCTGGCGAACGTGAATGCGATCTCCGAGCAGCTCGACGACGGTCGCTCCGGCGAGGGCGACTGCGGCGTCAGCTGGCTGCCGATGTACCACGACATGGGCTTGATCGGCCAGCTCATGGTCTCGCTCTCCCATCAAGTGCCCGCCTGGTACCTGGCGCCGCTCGACTTCGTCCGCCGCCCCACCTCCTGGTGCGACCTGATGCACGAGGTGGGGGGGACCGTGAGCTTCGGCCCCAACTTCGCCTACTCGCTGGTCGCCCGCCGTGCGCAGGACGAGGAGATCGCGCGCTGGGACCTGTCGCGGTGGCGGGTCGCCGGCTGCGGTGCGGAGCCGATCCACACCGACTCGCTGCGTCTCTTCGCGGAGCGGCTGGCGCCGGCCGGCTTCTCGGCGGAGGCGTTCATGCCCTGCTACGGGCTCGCGGAGGCCACGCTCGCAGTGAGCATGGTGCCGAGGGGCGGCGGCCTGCGCACGAAGGTTGTGGGGAGCGAGGCGCTGCGGGAGCGCGGCCTGGCAGTCGAGCCGGCGGCGGGCGAGGAAGCCCACGAGATCGCCTCCTGCGGGCCGCCGCTCCCCGAGCACGAGGTGAAGATCGTCAATGCCGCCGGCAGCGAGCTGCCCGAAGGCCGAGAGGGGAAGATCCTCGTCCGCGGCCCCAGCGTCACCGCTGGCTATTTCGGCGACCCGGCGGCGACCGCGCAAACCTTCGAGGGCGGTTGGCTGCATACCGGCGACCTCGGCTTCCTCGCCGACGGGGAGCTCTTCGTCACCGGTCGCGACAAGGACCTGCTCATCATCAACGGGCGCAACTACCACCCCCAGGACATCGAGTGGTGCGCTTCGGAGGTATCGGGCGTCCGCCGTGGCAACGTGGTCGCGTTCGCCGAGGAGGGCGGCGACGGAGAGCGACTCGTGGTGGTCGCGGAGCGGCGCTCAGGCGGCGACCCCGAAGCGATCGAGAAGGGGGTCCGCAGCCGGGTGCGGGCGACGCTCGGCCTCAAGGTCCACCGCCTGACCGTCGTCGAGGGAGGGCAGCTTCCGAAGACGAGCAGCGGCAAGCTGCGCCGCGCCGAAACTCGCGCGCGGGAGGCCTCCGGGGCTCTGCGGAGGCTGAACGAGCCCTCCAGCGCCCCTTCCGGCGTGGTGGAGTGAGCGGTGTCCCGGCTCGACGAGGCCTTTCGCTTCGCTGTCGAGGAGCTGGCGACGCTCGAACCCGAGGCGCCGCTCGACCGGCTCGAGCTCGACACCGATCTCACCGGCCTCGCCCTCGATTCGGTGACGGTCCTGTCGCTGGTCGCGGCGCTCGAGGATCGCTACGGCACTCGTATCCCCGACCAGGCCCTGCTGCGGGTGCGGACGATGAGCGATCTGCTGGCGCTGGCGCTGGACGGGGCGGAGGCGTCCTGATGGCGGCCATCTCGGTCCCGGAGCTGGAATCCCTCTGCCGCGAGGTCTTCGAGGCGCACGACTTCGACAGCGAGGCCGCGGATGCCTGCATCGCGGAAATCGTCGACGCCGAGTGCCGGGGCCGCAGGTCCCACGGGATCGCGATGGTGCCGCGCCTGCTGAAAGCGGGGAAGAGCGGCGCCGCGCCCGCGGTCGCCCTGGATGCCCCCGGCTTCGCCCGCATCGACGGCAACGGAGCGGCGGGGCCCCTCGTCTCGAAGCTGGCGATGGACGCGGCGATCGAGAAGGCGCGCGAGTGGGCTTTCGGGGCGGTGGGAACGAACAACGACTCCTCCTTCCTCACCGCCGGCTATCAACCCCGACGCGCGGCCGAGCGGGGGCTGATCGGCGTCGCCTTCAGCGTCGCGGCGCCGAAGCTGGCTCCCTGGGGAAGCGCGGAGGCGCTTCTCGGCACGAACCCGATCGGGATCGCGCTGCCGGCGGATCCGGCCCCGGTGGTCCTCGACATGTCGATCGGCGAGCTCACGGTCGCCGATGCGCGCCGCCTGGCGCGCGCGGGGGAAAGGCTGCCTGGAGCCGGGGGAGTCTCGGCTTCCGGGACCCCCACCGACGACCCCGCCGAGGCGCTGGAGGGAGCGTTGCTGCCGTTCGGCGGGCATCGGGGCTCAGGCCTGGGGGTGATGATCGAGCTGCTTGCGGGCCCGCTCGTAGGCGCCCACGCCGGGCCCCTGCCAGGCGCGGCGCGGGGCACGGTCTTCATTGCCGTGGACCCCGACTGCTTCGGTTACGGCGCCGAGTTCGCAGGCGCGGTCACGGCTTTCCTCGACCACCTCAGGTCCAGCCCCGCCCGCGAGGGCTTCTCGGAAGCGCTCGCTCCTGGCGACAGGGCTCTGGCGCAGTCGAGCCGATCCCACGAGTCGGGGTTGACGCTCGACGACGGCGCCTACGAGAAGCTGCTTGCCGCCAAGGCCGCTGCCTGAGCCGTGGCGAGCGACTCCGCCAACCGCAGCGCCGCCGGTGTCGCCACCCTGCGCTACCTGTCCTCATGGGACGATCCCGTCGCCAACCCGGATCGCCTCTGCGGCGCCTTCCTCAGCCGACCGATGCGCCTCCTCGGCGCCGTGCCGCCCCTGCGCCGCCGAGCTTGCCGCTTGATCAGGCGGCGCTTTCCGGGAGGAATCGAGTACCAGGCGGCGAGGACCAGGCACATCGACGCAGTCCTCACCAGGGCGGTGGCCGAGCGCGTCACCCAGCTGGTGATCCTCGGCGTCGGCTACGACACGCGCCCCTACCGCTTTCGCCGCGAGTTGGCGGGAGTGCGGGTGTTCGAGGTCGACCACCCCGTCACCTTGGCGCGGCGGGCCCGGATCGCCGCACGTCGCCTGCCTCCTGTCGAGGCCGTGAGGGTGGGAGTCGACTTCGATCGGCACGACCTCGGCTCGCGTCTGGACCGCAGCGGCTTCCGGTCGGATCAGCCCACCCTCTTCATCTGGGAGGGGGTGACGATGTTCATCGGGGAGGAGTCGGTCCACGAAACCCTCGCCCGCGTCGGGGCGACGAGTGGAGGTGAGGTGGTTTTCGACTACGTCGCCCGCTCGGCGCTGGAGAACCCGGCCGCGCATTACGGCGGCGCGCAGGCGGCGCGGCACTTCCGGCGCACCGGGGAGCCCTGGCGCTTCGGGATCGAGCCCGGGCGGGTGGCGGCGCTGCTCGACCGGCACGGCTTGGCCCCACGGTCCCACCTCGGCCCGGCGCAGCTGCAGGCCGCCTACCTTGAGGACGTCGGAGGAGTTTCGGACGGGCGGGTGCCGACTTTCCACGGCATCGTCCACGCTGCCCTTAACTGACGAGGAGCCTCGTCTCGGCCTCGGGCCGGCCCTCCCAGAAGGCGCGCAGGATCGGCCGGTCCGGGTCGACCATCGAGAGGATCACCATCCACAGGCCCTGGCCCGCGCCCAGGGCGGTGTCCAGCGCCGTCGGAGTGTCGCGCAGCGGGTCCTGGCGCCAGGGCACCTTGTGCATGTGGTAGGAGCCGAAGAGAAAGGTGCCGCCGGCGTCGCAGCGCTCTTGCGCCTCCATGACCTCCTCCGGCGCGGCGATCCAGCCACGCTGCTCGAGCGGCGTGCGGGACTCGATCGCCAGCTCGCGGACCACGGCGTCGAGATCGGCGCCCTGCGTGGGATCGCTCCTGAGGTTGCGCCGCAGCGGTAGGACTTCGGCGGC
>DASUQZ010000013.1:0-2726 GCA_036280335.1 Solirubrobacterales bacterium | reverse complement strand
CGATCGAGCGCATGGTCGCGATCGGCTAAAAGCGGCTTCGGCTTCGCCGCGGGCCTGAAAGATCGCCTGCGTGGGCGCGATCTTGCGGGGCCGAGACTTCGCAGGAGTCACAGTGTCTCCCCAGAAGGCACCGGACTGATGGCTATTCGCAAGAAGAAAGATCGCGGCGGCGAGGAGCCGCGGCGCCCCCGGGGGCGCCGCGCGCCGATCATCGAGATGAGCGACGTCACCAAGGTGTACCCGGGGGGCCACATGGCGCTCGACCGGGTCAACCTGGCGATCGGCCGCGGCGAGTTCGTCTTCCTGGTCGGCCCGACCGGCTGCGGCAAGTCGACCCTGATCAAGCTGCTGATCCGCGAGCTTGAGGCGACCGAAGGCTCGGTGAAGATCGCCGGGCGCGACATCGGCCAGATGTCGGAGAAGAAAATCCCGCAGCTGCGCCGCAACATCGGCACCGTCTTCCAGGACTTCAAGCTCCTGCCCAACCGGACCGTCTACGACAACGTCGCCTACGCGCTGCAGGTGATCGGCGCCAGCCGCGCCGAAATCCGCGAGCAGGTGCCGGCGACGCTGCGCCTGGTCGGCCTCTCGACCAAGCTGCACAGCTATCCCGACCAGCTCTCCGGCGGCGAGCAGCAGCGCGTCTCCGTCGCCCGCGCCTTCGTCAACCACCCGCCGCTGCTGCTGGCCGACGAGCCGAGCGGAAACCTCGACCCGGTCACCTCGATCGGGATCATGCAGCTGCTCTACCGGATCAACAAGACCGGCACGACCGTCGTCGTCGTCACCCACGACCGCGAGATGGTCGACAACATGCGCCGGCGCGTGATCGAGCTCTACGAAGGGCGCGTCGTCCGCGACGAGGTGAGCGGCGGCTACACCGAGGAGTCGACGACCGAATTCGGCCTGCGGATGCGGGCCGGGATGGGCGTCGGCCCCGAGGGCGAGACGCAGACCAACGGGCACTCCGACCACGACCACCTGAGCTGATGGGCCGGATCGTCTTCTTCTTCCAGGAGGCCCTGCGCGCGCTGAAGCGCAACGGCGCGCCGAGCCTCGCCGCGATCGTGACCACGGTCGTCACCGTCGTCCTGCTGGGGATGCTGATCCCGATCTTCCAGACCGCGCAGGGCAAGAGCGAGGAAGTCCGCGACCAGCTCAACGTCCAGTACGCGATCTACGACGACGCGACCAGGGCCGAAATCAACGCCCTGCACCGGAAGCTGGAAGCGATCCCCCACGTCGCCGAGGTGAACTTCATCACCAAGGCGGAGGCGCTGGCGACGCTGAGGGAGGACCTGGAGAACCCGACGATCGGCTCGGAGCTGAACGTCAACCCGCTTCCCGCCAGCTTCGAAGTCAACGCCGACGACGCCGCCAACCTGCCGTCCGTCGAAAGATCCGTCTTCCCGAACGGCGCGGAGGGGAAGCCGATCGCCTCGATCATCAGCCACTCCTTCGATCGCAAGCAGGCCTCGGCGGAGATCGAGGAGGTGACGAGCGCGCTGAAGATCATCCTCACCGTGATCACGGCGCTGCTGATCCTCGCCTCGCTGATGCTGGTCGGCAACACGATCCGGCTCTCGATCTACACCCGCCGCCGCGAGGTCGAGGTGATGCGCCTGGTCGGCGCCACGCGCTGGTTCATCCGCTGGCCGTTCATGATCGAGGGCGTGATCGTCGGTTTCGTGGGCGGCCTGCTGGCAATACTGATCCTGTGGCTGGGCAAGATCACCGTCGTCGACCCCCTCAGCAAGTCCTTCGAGCTGCTGGCGGCGCAGAACAACTCCACGCTCGCCTTCCCGGCGATGGTCGCGATTCTCTTCGCGGCCTCGATCCTCGTCTCGACGATCGGCTCGGGCATCACGCTGCGTCGCTTCCTCAAGGTCTGAGGCGGGCGTGAGCTCGCGGGGGGCCGTGGCCTTTGCCGTGGCGCTGGTGGCGACGCTCGCCGCCGGCCTCTGGCTGGGCGGGCACCCCGGCTACCTGCCGGAGCCGTTGCGCGAGGCCTTCGTCTCCGAGCCGGCGGGGCTGACGGCCGAAGCGGCGGAAGCGATCGAAGAGAGCTACTTCCAGCCCGTCGGCGAGGAGGAGCTCTCCAACGCCTCTCTGCAGGGGATGGTCAGGGAGCTGCGCCGCCGCCACGAGGACCGCTTCACCGAATACTTCTCCCCGGAAGCGCTGGCGAGCTTCAACGAGCAGCTCGAAGGGCGGTTCTCGGGGATCGGGCTCTCGGTGGTCGCGGTGAAACGGGGGCTGCGGGTGGAAAGCGTCTTCCCGCGCTCGCCGGCGGCGAAGGCGGGGATCGAGGCCGGCGACGTCGTCGTCTCCGTGGAGGGCGAGTCGCTGGCCGGGGTCGGCACCAGCGAGGCGACCTCCAAGATCAAGGGCCCGGAAGGGACCGAGGTGACGATCGGCGTCCGCGACGGCGGGAGCGGCAAGGTGCGCGAGCTGACCCTGACGCGGGCGGAGGTGACCCTCCCCAACGTGAGCAGCAAGATCGAGACGGTCGACGGGCGGAAGCTCGGCTACGTGCGCTTCCTCAGCTTCAGCGAAGGCGCCCACGCGCTGCTGGCGCGGGCGGTGCGGAAGGTCCAGCGGGAAGGGGCGGAGGGGATCGTCCTCGACCTGCGCCACAACGGCGGCGGCCTGCTCGACGAGGCGGTGCTGAGCGCCAGCCTCTTCCTGCCGGAGGGGGAGGTCGTCGTCTCCACCGAGTCGCGCAG
>DASUQZ010000012.1:0-6663 GCA_036280335.1 Solirubrobacterales bacterium | reverse complement strand
GGCGCTAAGAGTCGCGAGCGTGCAGAGGAGTTCGCGGACGGAATACGCAAGCGCATTGCGGACCTTGGATGGACGGAGGCTCGATTCGGGGAGGTGGATCGGAGTATTGGTTCGGCGGAACGGCGGCGCGAGACTGACCCTCGCCTGGAACGCTACAAGGAGAAGTACGCTCGGATCGCTTTTTTCGAGTCCGTGGGCAGGCTCTCTGATGCCGGCGAACTGTTTACCTCCGCAAGCAGTAACTACCGGTTGGGGAGAATGCCGATAGACCCTTCTTTTCCGCGCGACGCCAGACCCTTGCCACTTCGCCTGGCGCCATGGGTGCTCAACGGAGGACCTGACGAGCGGTGGGTTCGTGAGGCTCGTACCGAAGTACCGAATCATCTGTTGCGCCATCAGTTCGCCGAAGCTGACGACACCTGGGTGGCGATCGACGGCTTCCTCCGGCACGGACCAGCTGAGTTAGGACGCCAGGCACACTGTTCCGTTCGGGGTGTTCTCGCCCTCGGCTCCTGGCGCACGGTCGATGCGTACCTCACCCTAGCCGGTATCGATGCTGGAACCGTGCCGGAGAGTTTCGAAGACAACTATTGCTTCACCGGTGAGTCCCCCTGGTCGCCCACCTTTCACAGTCTTTGCACCGACCGAAAGGGTTTGGTACGCCCTCATGTCGTGCGACTCGGGAAGGATGAGGACGGCCCCGAGGTCGAGCTCACCGCCGTCCGTTTTTCGTGGCAAGGCGAGAGCGCTGGGCGGACCGAGTCGGATCAGTACCTCTTTCCAGGTAAGCACCTTGCTCTGCGGCTCGGCCTGAGAAAGCGCGCCGAGCTTCCGGAGTTCGTCGATGAAGCCGGGGATCTGGCCGCAATGGTGATGAAGGTGAACCAAGAGGGCTGGAGCGGCCATTTGCTCTATCTCAGAGAGGACCTTCTTCGTGCTTATTGCGCGGAGCGAGGCGGCGACTGGGGCTGGATCGTATGGGGCGAGCGAACCGTGCGCTTTTCCGAGCGGAAAGAGGAAGCCGTACCGGATTGGGTTCCGCCTCTGCGCGCTTCGGGCGGCGGCAGGTTCAGTCGGTCGATGAGCCTCTCACTGCTTTCCGGGCGGTGATCAGAAAGTATTCGACAAAGTCGGTGCAGATCGATAGACGGTCGCGTCACTGGCCACGAAGAAGGCTGGCTAGTGTTGCCTATTGTGAAAGCACGTCGCGCAATCCGAACCAAGGAGCCCTTCAGTGCGCCCCTGGGCTCGCGGACGGCGACCAAATTTGACCCTCGCCTGCGCCTGGTTGCAGTCACCGCATTGACCGCATTCTCCCGAGAGGGCAAGGACTCCTCTGGTCACCGAGGATCGTCCCCCCGCTCAACCCAAGGTTGTACATCTGAGCAAATTCAGGGACACATTTGCCCAAAGGCAATCCGATTAGAGCGTTGATTCGGCTCTGGGCTGCGATGCCGGAGGAGGGACTCGAACCCCCGACACGCGGATTATGATTCCGCTGCTCTAACCAGCTGAGCTACTCCGGCGGGGGCAGGGATGGTAGCGATGCGGCTGGTGGCGACTTGGGCTGAGCTCTGCGCGATTGGACAGGGGGCGCGGAGCATGCTCGGGATCGAGCGGCGATAATGCTGGAACAGATTCCAGCAATCGGGTGACAGGGTGCGTGAATGCAGGGGAAACGGGTGCAGCGAAGGGACGTCATGGTTAGGGTGAGCCGATGAGCGCTGAGTTGGACAGGGCGGTGAAGACGGTCGTCCGCCAGTGCATGGGGATCCAGCCCGGCGAGGACGTGCTGGTGATCTGCAACCCGGTGACGGAAGAGATCGGTGCGCTGATGCGGATCGAGGCGCAGGGGGACGGCGCCGACGCGACGCTGGCGGTGATCTCGGAGCGGGAGTCGGCCGCCGCGGAGCCGCCGCGGGCCGTGGCGGCGGCGATGGCCGCGGCCGACGTGGTGCTGGCGCCGACGATCCAGTCGCTCTCGCACACCGCCGCCCGCAAAGCGGCCAGCGAGGCCGGCGTCCGTATCGGCACCCTGCCGGGCGTAACCGAGGAGATGCTGAGCCGGCTGATGACCGGCGACCTGGAGGAGATCCGCCGCCGCGGCTGGGCCGTAGTCACAGCCCTCAACCGCGGCTCGGAGGCGCGCATCACCTGCCCCCACGGCAGCGACCTGCGGATCGGTCTCGAGGGCCGCCTCGGCATCGTCGACGCCGGCGAACTCGGCAACCGGGGCGCCTTCGGGAACCTGCCCTGCGGCGAGGGCTTCATCGCCCCGGTCGAGGGGACCACGGAGGGCACCCTCGTCATCGACGGCTCGATCGCCGGCGTCGGCCTGGTCGACACGCCGGTCTCGCTGACGATCCGCGAGGGGCAGCTGGTCGAGACGACCGGCCCCGACGGCGCCCAGCTGCTGGAGCTGCTCACCGCCCACGGCCCCGACGGCACCAACGTCGCCGAGCTCGGGATCGGCACCAACGAAGAGGCGATCCTCACCGGCAACATCCTCGAGGACGAGAAGATCTTCGGCACCTGCCACGTCGCCTTCGGCGCCTCGGCCGCGATCGGCGGCACGGTCCAGGTTCCCGTCCACCTCGACTGCGTGGTCCTCGAACCGACGGTGGAGATCGACGGAGAGACGATCGTCCGCGGCGGCAACCTGCTGCTCTGAGGATCGCCCCGAGCATGCCGCCCCTCCTCGCTGCACCGAACGTCTCGGAGGGGAGCGACGCGGAGCGGCTGGCGCGGCTCGAGGCCGCCTTCGCCGGCGCCACCCTGCTCGACCGCCACACCGACTCCGACCACGGGCGCTCCGTCTTCACCCTCGCGGGTCAGCCGGGATCGCTGGGCGACGCGCTGGCCGCCGGCGCCGCCGAGGCGGTCGCGACGATCGACATGGACGCCTACCGCGGCGCCCATCCCGCGATCGGTGCCCTGGACGTCTGTCCCCTCGTCTGGTTCGACCCCTCCGACCATGAGGCGGCCCGCGAGGAGGCACTGGGCGTCGCGGCCCGGATCGGCGACCTCGGCGTGCCCGTCTTCCTCTACGGGGAGCTGGCGCGCGAGCCGGGGCGGGTCGAGCGCGCCTACTTCCGCAACGGCGGCCTCTCGGAGCTGTGGCTGCGGATGGAGTCGGGGGAGCTGCAGCCGGACTTCGGGCCCGGCCTGCCGCACCGCACGGCGGGGGCGACGCTGGTCACGGCCCGCCCGCCGCTCGCCGCCTTCAACGTCGAGCTCGACACCGGCGAGGTCGAGATCGCCCAGGCCGTGGCCGCCGGCCTGCGCGAGGCGGGCGGCGGGCCGCCCGGGGTGCGCGCCATCGGCCTGCTGCTCTCCAGCGGCCGCGCCCAGGTCTCGACCAACGTCCACGACCCGCTGACGGTGCCGCTGGGCGAGATCGTCGAGCGGGTGCGCGAGCTGGCGGCGCCGCTGGGAGCACGGCCGCTGGAGGCCGAGCTGGTCGGGCTGATCCCCCAGGCCGCCCTGCGCGGCTATCCGGAGGACGTGCCGATGCGCGGCTTCGAGCCGAAGCGGCATGTGATCGAGGCGCGGCTCCCGGGCCCAACCGACTAGATTTCGAACTGCATCAAATTTCCGGCCCAGGAGGGAGGAAATTTGATGCAGTTCGCTCTCATGGCTCAGACGAGGAAAAAGCGCCAGCGCAAGCGCCGCGGCACCCAGGGCGGCCGGATCGACCCGAACCCCCGGCGCGGGCGTCCCCGCAGCCGCGAGGAGGCGAAGGCGCGCGCCCGCTCCCGGCGGACGCCCGTCGCCCGCGAGGACCTGCCGCCGACCTGGCGCAGCTCGATCATCCGCGGCCTCTTCGCCGCCGCCATCTTCGCCGTCCTCCTGGTCCTGCTGTTCGGCCGGGAGCTGGGCTCCGCACTCGTCTTCGCCGCCTTCATGCTGGTCTTCTACGTCCCCGCCGGCTACTACATCGACATGGCCCTCTGGCGGCGGCGCGAGCGAGCGCGGATCCGCGCTCGCCAGCAGGGCTAGACGGGCCGCCCTCGATGCCCCTCGACGTTGAGATGCTCACGGTCGGCCCCGTCGCCGAGAACTGCTTCCTGCTCCGACGCGAGGGCTCCGACCGGCTCCTCGTCGTCGACCCCGGCGAGGAGGAGACCCGGATCCTGGCGGCCATCGAGGCGACGGGGGCGCAGGTCGAGGCGATCCTGATCACCCACTGCCATTTCGACCACATCGGCGCGGTGGCGCCGGTCGCGAAGGCGACGGGGGCGCCGGTCTACTGCCCGGAGATCGAGGTCCCGGTCCTGCGCGACATCATGGCCTTCGTCCCCTGGGAGGGCTTCGGCCCGTTCGAGAGCTACGAGGCCGACGAGATCGTCCGCGGCGGCGAGACGCTGGAGCTGGCGGGGCTGGAGCTGGACGTCGTCTTCACTCCCGGCCACAGCCCCGGCCACGTCACCTACGCGGTGCGGGGCGAGAACGCGCTCTTCTCCGGCGACGTCCTCTTCCAGGGCTCGGTCGGCCGGGTCGACCTCCCTGGCGGCGACGGCCCGACCCTGCTCGCCTCGATCGGCCGCCTGCTCGAGGCCTATCCCGACGAGGCCGTCGTCCACCCGGGCCACATGGGCCTGACGACGCTCGGCGCCGAGCGCGCGAGCAATCCCTTCCTCGGCTCGCTGACCCGTTAGCGGCGGGTCGGCGCGCGTTGGACTAAGGTCGCCGCGATGGCGAGCAAGTACCAGGCACCGCGGGGGACCTTCGACGTGCTGCCCGAGCAGGCGCGCTCGCGGGGGCGCCTGGAACGGGCGGCCGCCGCGATCTTCGCCCGCGCCGGCTACGAGCCGATCGCGACCCCGGTCTTCGAGGACACCGACCTCTTCGCCCGCGGGGTCGGCCAGTCCACCGACATCGTCCGCAAGGAGATGTTCACCTTCGAGGACAAGGGCGGGCGCAGCCTCACCCTGCGGCCGGAGGGGACCGCCTCGATCTGCCGCGCCTACCTCGAGCACGGGATGCACAGACGGGCGCAGCCGGTGAAGCTCTCCTACCTCGGCCCGTTCTTCCGCCACGAGCGCCCGCAGGCCGGGCGCTACCGGCAGTTCCACCAGCTCGGGGCGGAGTGCATCGGCACCGACTCGCCGCTCGCCGACGCCGAGGTGATCATGCTCCTCGCCGACCTGCTGGGGGAGCTCGGCGTGCCGGGGGTGGAGCTGCGGCTCGGCAGCCTCGGCTCGCTGGAGGCGCGGCGCGCCTACCTGGAGGACCTGAAGGCGCACCTGCACGCGCACGAGGGCGAGCTCTCCAAGGACGTGCGCGAGCGGATCGACATCAACCCGCTGCGGGCCTTCGACTCCGACGACGAGGGGACCCGGGGGGTGATGGCGAGCGCGCCGACGATCGTCGAGCGCCTCGAGGGCGAGGACGCCGAGCACTTCGCGGAGGTGCGGGCGCTGCTCGACTCCGCGGGCGTCGCCTACGTCGTCGACCCGACCCTGGTCCGCGGCCTCGACTACTACACCCGGACGATCTTCTCCTTCGTCTGCGACGCCCTGGGGGCACAGTCGGAGGTCGGCGGCGGTGGCCGCTACGACGGGCTGATCGAGCAGCTGGGCGGGGCGCCCACGCCGGCGGTCGGCTTCGCCGCCGGGATCGAGCGGATCCTGCTGGCGCTGGACGAGGAGGAGCCCGCGCCGGGCCGAGACGCCTTCGTCGCCGTCGCCGACCCCGAGCAGCGGCAGCGGGCGGTCGCGCTGGCGGTGGAGCTGCGCAACGCCGGCCTCTCGGCCGAGGTCGACCTGGCCGGCCGCGCCCTCAAGGGCCAGCTCAAGCACGCCAACCGGATCGGCGCCCGCAGCGTCCTCATCCTCGAGGCCGACGGCAGCGCCCAGCTGCGCGACATGGAGAGCGGAGAGCAGCGCCCGGTGAAATTGGACAACCTTGTCGGGGAGATGACGGGAGGGGAAAAGTGAGCGAGGCGCTGCCGGCGACGGGGAACGTCTACCGCGACACCTGGTGCGGTGACGTGCTGCCGGACCGCGTCGATTCGCAGGTGCGGGTGGCGGGCTGGGTCAACCGGCGCCGCGACCACGGCGGCCTGATCTTCATCGACCTGCGCGACCGCACCGGCATCGTCCAGCTGGTCTTCAACCCCGACAGCTCCGGCGAGTCCTTCGAGCTCGCCCACAAGCTGCGGGCCGAGGACGTCCTGAGCGTCACCGGGACGGTGGTGCGGCGCTCCGAGGAGACGGTCAACCCGGATCTCGCCACCGGTGAAGTCGAGCTGCTCGTCGCCGAGGGGGAGCTGCTGTCCGGCTCGGAGACGCCGCCGTTCCAGATCGAGGGGTTCAGCGGCGAGGTGGGGGAGGACACGCGCCTGCGCTACCGCTATCTCGACCTGCGCCGCGAGCAGATGCGCGAGGCGCTGACCCTGCGCCACCGGGTCGTCGCGGCGATGCGCGAGTTCCTCGACGGCGAGGGGTTCGTCGACGTCGAAACGCCGATGCTGACCCGCTCGACCCCCGAGGGCGCCCGCGACTTCCTCGTCCCCAGCAGCCAGCAGCACGGCTCCTTCTACGCGCTGCCGCAGTCGCCGCAGCTGTTCAAGCAGCTGCTGATGGTGTCTGGCTTCGAGCGCTACTACCAGGTGGCGCGCTGCTTCCGGGACGAGGCGACCCGAGCCGACCGCCAGGCCGA
>DASUQZ010000011.1:0-6145 GCA_036280335.1 Solirubrobacterales bacterium | reverse complement strand
CAGCGCTGTCTACGCCGAGCTCAAGGACCTGGAGACGATCGGCGCCTGCCGCCGCGGCTACTTCGTCGAGGGCCTCGGCGGCGCCCAGTTCGCCCTCCCCGGCGCGGTCGAGCGCCTCCGCTCGCTGCCCGAAGCCGACGGCTCCTACCTGGTCCTCGCCGCCACCGACCCCGCCAACCCCTACGGGGCGACGCTGCCCTGGCCGAAGCTGGAGGGCGGGCGGCGGCCGGGCCGCACCCCGGGTGCCCACCTGCTGCTGCGCGACGGCGAGCCGCAGGTCTTCGTCGAGCGCGGCGGCCGCGGCCTGCTGCGCCTCAAGGCGATCGAGGGCGAGGAGCTGGAGACGGCGATGCGCGCCCTCGCCGACGCCGTCACCGCCGGCCACCTGCCGAAGCTGGCGATCGAGAAGCTCGACGGCGAGCCGGTGATCGGCTCCGGCCACGAGGAGGCGCTGGTCGGCGCCGGCTTCAGCCGCGGCCCCCGGAAACTGACCGCCTCGGCGGGCTGAGGACGCCCGTTTGGCGGCTTTTGGGCCAGGCGGGTCATCAATTTCCGTAGGAAACTCGAATCGTTCTTGAATCTTGCGGACCGCCCCAATAGGAAGCGGCGGTCAACGAGAAAGGGAGATACATGAAGCGACTTCTGCTGTTTGCAATGGCGGTGCTGGTCCTGGCGCTGCCGGGCGGCGCGTTTGCAGGGACCGCGGTTCCCGGCCACACCGGAGACCGCACCGACGCCGACGGCAACGGCTACCCCGACGCCGGCGTCCTCGTCACCGGCCACTACACCTCGCTCTACGCCTACGACGCCAGCGGCGCGTACCACTGGGACCTCGGCGACGGCCGTGTCTACGGCGCCGCATCCGTCGACGATCTCGACCAGGCGACGCTGAGCGTCTGCAAGTACGTCAACGGCTACCGGGGCACGTTCGGCAACGACCCCTACCTGGACACCGGCTGGAATTCCAACAACATCCGCTGCTACGGCCATGACGGCAAGGCCACCTACCGCTACCAGATCGTCCACGAGACGGATCCGCGCTACCGCGGCAATCCTGAATGGGCCATCTGGGGCAACTGGGAGTACCACGTGCTGACCGAATCCGGGGCCGGCAACCTGGTCCGGCCGATCGGCCACGTCGGCTGAGACCGCCCGAGCGGAATCCCGCCACGCCGCGGGATTCCGCTCGTTCTCGCCCCCGATTAGGTCGCTCGCCGAACCATTGCCATAATCGGTGCAGTGCCTGAGGCTGATCAGAGCGCGGTCGAGCTGCTGAAGAGCGTGGCGCTCTTCGCCGACCTGGAGGAGGGAGAGCTGGAGCGCTTCTCCCACGTCGCCGTTCCGCGCACCTTCCCCGCCGGTACCCGCGTCTTCCACGAGGGCGACGACTCCGACGCCTGCTACATCGTCAAGGAGGGCAGCTTCCGGGTGACCCGCGAACACTCCGACGGCCGGGCGATCACCCTCGCCACCCTCGGCCCCGGCGAGATCTTCGGCGAGCTGGCGATGCTCGACGGCGACAAGCGCTCCGCCAGCGCCGAGGCGCTCAGCGAGGGCGAGCTGCTGGCGCTGCCGGCCAACGACGTGCGGGCCCTGCTCGCCCGCCATCCCGAGATCTCCCTGAAGCTCGTCGCCGGGCTGGTGCGCCGCCTTCGCGCCGCCAACGTCCGCCTCTCCCGCCAGTCCTTCCAGACCGTCCCCAGCCGCGTCGCCGGAATCCTCGCCCAGCTCAGCCGCGAGGCTCAGGACAACGGGGGCGGCGAGGCCGACGCCGACGAAGAGGTGACGATCCAGATGAACCAGACCGACCTCGCCCAGCTCGCCGGCACCTCGCGCGAGTCGGTCAGCCGCTTCCTGGCAGAGCTCGAGCGCGCCGGGGTCGTCCGCTCCGGTCGCGGCCGCGTCACCGTGCTCGAGCCCGCGAAGCTGCGCAACTACATCTACTGACCGCAGCCCCGGCCGGGCGATGAAGGACTTCGCGAAGCTCCGCCGCGGGATGGTCGACCGTCAGCTGCGGAGGCGGGGAATCGCGGACGAGCGGGTGCTGGCGGCGATGGGCGAGGTGCCGCGCGAGGCCTTCGTGCCGGAGGCGCTGCGGGACCGGGCCTACGCCGACTCGGCGCTGCCGATCGAGGCGGAGCAGACGATCTCGCAGCCGTGGATCGTCGCCGCGATCTGCCAGGCGCTGCGGCTGAGCGGTTCCGAGCTCGTGCTGGAGGTCGGCACCGGTTCGGGCTACTCGGCGGCGGTGCTCTCGCGGTTGGCGAGCCACGTGGTCAGTATCGAGCGCCACGCCGCGCTCTCGCGGTCTGCGGCTGAGGTGCTGGAGAGGCTGGAGATACGGAACGTCGAGCTGCTCGTCGGCGACGGCAGCCTCGGGGTCCCCGAGCGCGCCCCCTTCGACGCGATCGCCGTCCACGCCACCGCGCCCGCCGCCCCGCCGGCGCTGCTCGACCAGCTCGCCGAGGGCGGCCGCCTCGTCGTCCCGATCGCCGGTGGCGAGGCCGACGTGCTCACCGTTCTGCGCCGCGAGGGGGAGAGCTTCGAGAGCGCCGTGATCAGCCCCTGCCGCTTCGTGCCGCTGATCGGCGAGGAGGGCTTCGGCGACCGCTAGCAGCCGGAAACTACGTCCTTGCCGTCCTTGACGAAATCGTCGCCGCCCCCGCCGCACTCGATCTTGTCGCGCTGGCCGTCTGCGGCTTCGAAGAAGTCGCTGCCGCCCTTGCCGATCATCGTGTCGTTGCCGATGTGGCCCATGAAGCTGTTGGCGCCGTTGTCCCCGATCAGGACGTCGTTGCCGTCGGACCCCTCGAGGCTCTCGTTGCTGGCGAGGACCCTGTCGTCGTTGCCGCAGCCGGGCGGCCCACCGCTGCCGCCGAGGGAGACCCGCAGGTTGTCCTTGGAGCGGGCGTAGGAGACCGTGTCCTCGCCGGCGCCACCGTCGTAGGTGTGGCCCTGGCAGGTAGGGACGGAGTTGACGAGCAGGTCGTTGCCGGCGCCGCCGAGCAGGGTGTCGCCGCCCGGGTCGGAGTAGAGGACGTCGCCGCCGCCGTTGCCTTCCAGCCGGTCGTTGCCGTTGTCGGGGCCGTTGTAGTTCTCGCCCGCTTCCAGCACGTCCTCGCCGTTGCCGCCGACGAGGTTGTCGTTACCGGCGTTGCCGTTGATGCGGACTTTGGCGCCGCCGGGGACGCTGCCGTCGACGACGATCCCGTCGTTGCCGTTGCCGCCGGTGACGACGATCAGCGGCACCGCGCCGGAATCGGGGCAGACCATCGCGCTCGCGTTCGAGGGCGGCGTCTGGCAGCCCTCGCCGGCGAAGATCGGGATCGCCGAGGAGATCACCCAGGCGGTCGGGGCGCGGGAGATGCGGATGTCGTCGTTGTTGGGGCTGCCCTGGATGATCAGGCTGGAGCCGTCGAGGCCCTGGTTGAGGGTCCCGAAGGCGAGGCTCGGCGGAGGGGAGGGTTCGGGGCCGCAGGAGGTCTGGGCCGCGAAGCCGTCGCAGTTGTCGCTGCCGGGGCCGCCGAAGGCGTGGCCGCCGCCTCCGCCGCTCTGCAGGGCGTCGTTGCCGACGCCGCCGTCGATCCGGTTCGGGGTGCCGTCGCCGGAGATCGTGTCGCCCTGCGGCGAGCCGACCACGTCCTCGAAGCCGCTGAGGTCGTCGTGCCCGTCGCCTTTGGCCTTGCCGGCGGCGAGGCTGACGACGACGCCGCTGCGCGTGGCGCTGGCGTAGGAGACGATGTCGTTGATGCCCGCGCCGCCGGAGAGGCTGTCGGTGCCAGCGTCGCCGCGGACGATGTCGCCGTCGCCGGGCCCGCCGTCGGCACGGTCGATACCGGCGCCGCCGAAGACCTCGTCGGCGCCAGGCCCGCCGTTCAGGTCGGGCTCGTCGCCGGGGCCGCCTTCGATGTGGTCATCTCCGGGCCCGCCGTCGATCTTGTCGTTCCCCTTGTCGCCGAGAAGCTTGTCGTTGCCGCCGTCACCGTCGATCTTGTCGCTGCCCTGCTGGCCGTCGATGTAGTCGTTGCCGCCACCGCCGCTGAGCTTGTCGGGACCTTTGAAGCCGACGATCAGGTCATCGCCGCCGCCGCCGTGGAGGCCGTCCTTGCCCTTGGAGCCGGAGAGCTCGTCGTCGCCCGCGCCGCCGTAGATGCTGTCGGAGCCGGTCTCGCCCTGAAGGATGTCGTTGCCGCCCTCGCCATGGAGGGAGTCGAAGCCGCGGCCGCCGATGATCCTGTCGTCGCCGGGGCCGCCGCAGATCGTGTCGTTGCCGTTGGGGCCGCCGGTGATCACGTCGTTGCCGCCGCCGCCGTCGATCACGTCGCTGGCCTTCTTGCCGACGATGCGGTCGTTGCCGGGGGTGCCCTTGATCGTCACCTTCTTGCCGGCGCACTTCGCGGCCTCGGCGGCGCTCGCGAAGGGGAGCAGCAGCAGGCCGGCCGCGCAGGCGAGCGCGACGAACAGCAAGCGGATGTGGAGTCGTCCCTCTGCCATGTCCTCCCCCCTCATCGGTTTCCGGGCGGAGAAACTGGAGTCGGGATTTCGGATAAACGTCCAACCCCGCCGCAACGGCTGGTTCACGGCCCGGGCCCCGGGAGGCGCGCTCTCAGATACGCTCGCAGCGCAATGCGGGGTGGCATCTACGTCCTGAACTTCTATTCCGCGGTCTTCATCGACCAGCTGAAGCGCGGCCGCAAGACCGCGACGATCCGGCTCGGCGACAAGAGCGGCAAGTACGAGCGCGGCCAGGTCGTCTGGATCACGGTCGGCTTCCGCCACAGCCCGCGCGAGAAGATCTTCACCGCCGTGATCGACGACGTCGAGGTCAAGCGCGTCGCCGACCTTTCCCGGCGCGACATCGAGCACGACAACCCCGAGTTCCGCCGCCTCGAGGAGACGACCCGCTTCCTCGAGCAGATCTACAGCCGCCCGGTCTCCGAGGACGACCTGGTGACGGTGATCCGCTTCTCGCAGATCGTCGAGCCGCCGCGCGCGCACCTCGGCAACGGAGAGACGCCGCACCGCAACTAGATGGCGGCGGAATACGCCTTCCTGACGACCTGGCTGCTCGAGTCCCCGCGCGAGCCGGTCTGGGAGGCGATCCACGACCAGGCCGCCTGGCCGCGCTGGTGGCGCGGAGTCGAGGAGGCGACCGAACTGCGCAAGGGGGACGAGATGGGCCTCGGCGCCGTCTCGCGGATGGCCTGGAGGAGCCTCCTGCCCTACCGGGTGCGCTTCGAGGTTACGACGACCCGGATCGAGTACCCGACCCTGATGGAGGGGAGGGCGGTGGGCGAGCTGGAAGGCGTCGGGCGCTGGCGCCTCTACGAGCAGGACGGGGTGACGGCGGTCCTCTACGAGTGGAACGTCCACACCAACAAGGCCTGGATGAACCTGCTGGCGCCGTTGCTGCGGCCGGCCTTCGAGTGGAACCACGACTGGGTGATGCGGCGCGGCGGCGAGGGAATCTCCCGGCTGCTCGGCTGCCGCCTCTTGGCGATGGACTAGAGCTTCGCTATCCTCCCGGTTGTTGGCACTCTCACCCCGAGAGTGCCAAACGTCGCAAGACCAGGAATTTGGCTCTGGAGCGGCGTTCTCTCAACTTTCACCACCCACACCGATAACGGAGGTTCACGGATGAAGCTGAAGCCCCTCGGGGACCGGCTGATCGTCAAGCCGATCGAGGAGGAGGAGACGACCGCGAGCGGCATCGTCCTTCCCGACACGGCCAAAGAGAAGCCGCAGAAGGGCCAGGTCGTGGCTGTCGGCGACGGCAAATGGGACGAGGACGGCGAGAAGCGGATCCCGCTCGACGTCGCGGAGGGGGACGAGGTCCTCTACTCCAAATACGGCGGCACCGAGGTGACCGTCGAGGGCGACGAACTGCTGGTGCTGCGCGAGTCGGACGTCCTGGCCAAGGTCAGCTGAAGAGCTCCCACCGGACTTAAATAACAAGGAGGACTGGAAACAGATGGCTCACAAGGAGCTGAAGTACGCAGAGGATGCAAGGGGGGCCCTGCAGGCCGGCGTCGATTCCGTCGCCAACGCCGTCAAGGTCACCCTCGGCCCCAAAGGCCGCTACGTCGTGCTCGACAAAAAGTTCGGCGCGCCGACGATCACCAACGACGGCGTCACCATCGCCCGC
>DASUQZ010000010.1:0-3475 GCA_036280335.1 Solirubrobacterales bacterium | reverse complement strand
GATCAACGAGGCCAGCGAGGTCTCCAACGAGCTCGAGATCAGCCGCGTCGACATGGACCGCTTCGCCGAGCGCTCCCACCGGCTCGCCTCCGAGGCGACCGACGCCGGCCGCCTCGCCGAGGAGATCGTCGGCGTCACCGTCAAGTCGCGCAAGGGCGAGAGCACGGTCGAGGCCGACGAGGCGATCCGTCCCGAAACCACCCTGGAGACGCTGGCGAAGCTGAAGGCGATCGGCGGGGAGGACGCGACCCACACCGCCGGCAACGCCCCGGGCGTCAACGACGGCGCCGGCGCGATCGTCGTCGCCTCCGAAGAGTGGGCCGAAAAGGAGGGCAAGACGCCGCTGGCGCGGATCCTCTCCTACGGCACCGTCGCCGACGACTTCCCCTACCTGGCGAAAACGCCGGCCAACGCCTCGAAGCTGGCGCTGGAGAAGATCGGCAAGAGCCCCGAGGACGTCGACCTCTGGGAGATCAACGAGGCCTTCGCCTCGGTGGCGCTGAACTCGGTGCGGATGCTCGGCGTCGACGAGGAGAAGGTCAACGTCAACGGCGGTGCGATCGCCCTCGGGCACCCGATCGGCGCCTCCGGCTCCCGCATCGTCGGCGCCCTCGTCCACGAGCTGCGCCGCCGCGGCGGCGGCCTCGGCGTCGCCGCGATCTGCTCCGGCGGTGGCCAGGGCGACGCGATCGTGATCGAGGTCGACGGGGCCTGAGCCTCATGAGCGAGCAGCCCGCGAGCGAACCTGGGCCGCGGGCTGCGGCGTTCTTCGATCTGGACAAGACCCTGATGGCGGGGTCGAGCGGGATGCAGTTCGCCCGCATCGCCGCCAAGCAGGGAATCGTCAGCCGCCGGCAGCTGGTCGGCTGGGGGTGGGAGCACCTCCGCTACCGCCTCCGCGGCACCACCGACGCCCGCACCGCCGAGGTGCTGAAGGTGGCGCGGGAGCTGATCAAGGGGGTCTCGGCCAAGACCGTCGAGCGGATGGGCCCGGAGGTGATGGCGGCGATCCTGCCGCGGGTCTACCCGCAGATGCTGGAGGAGGTCTACGCGCACCAGGACGCGGGGCGGCCGACCTTCATCGTCAGCGCCGCCGGCAACGACGTCGTCGGGCTGCTCGCCCACGTGCTGGGAATGGAGGGGGGCATCGGCACCCGCTACGAGACCGACGACGGGGGCAACTTCACCGGCCGCCTCGACGGCCCGTTCGTCTACGGCGAGGGCAAGGTGACGGCGATGCGCGAATTCGCGGTCACGCACCACATCGACCTGGCCGCGTCCTACGCCTACTCCGATTCGCTCTCGGACCTGCCGATGCTGCGCGCGGTCGGCAACCCGGTCGCGGTCAACCCCGACCCGCCGCTGGCGGCGATCGCCCGCGAGGAGGGCTGGCAGGTGCTGCGCTTCGAGCGCCTCGGCCGTCGCCTCGTCGCCCTGGCCGTGACGCTGCTGGCCACCGTCGCCGGCGTCGGCGCCTCACGAGTCGCCGCTCGTCGCCGGGTTCCACCGCCTCGCCGCCTGCGCGCCAGGGCCTGACTTCCGAACTGCATCAACTTCACTACCTGGCAGGTAGTGAAGTTGATGCAGTTGCTCGGGAGCGGCGGAACGGTAGGCTTCCCGGCCGGATGGAGGCAGCAACCGCTCGCAAGATCCGCGTCGTCGTCGCCAAGCCCGGCCTGGACGGCCACGACCGTGGCGCCAAGATCATCGCCCGCGCCCTGCGCGACGCCGGCATGGAGGTGATCTACACCGGTCTGCACCAGACGCCGGAGCAGATCGCCGAGACGGTGATCCAGGAGGACGCCGACGCGGTCGGCCTCTCGATCCTCTCCGGCGCCCATATGACGCTGGTCCCGAAAGTGGTCGAGCTGCTCAGCGCTCAAGGGGTGGACGACGTCCTCGTCACCGTCGGCGGCACGATCCCGGCCGACGACATCCCGGAGCTGAAGAAGCTCGGGGTGGCCGAGGTCTTCACGCCCGGCTCGGGGACCGACGACATCGTCGAGTTCATCCGCGAGCGCGCCAGCGCCCGTCACGCAGAAGACTGATCCACCCAGACCCGCAATCCGTGACATTTGACACGGATCGGTGCATAGGTCCATCCGATCCGGGTATCATCCTGATTGACTCGTCAGTCAACCACTGCGGACAACCGTTAAGATCGCGCCCGCGACGGGCTCGGTAAGCCGAATACGCCGCCCGCGAAGACCTGAGAATCATCCCCAAGGAGGCTTGAACTTGAAGATCTGCGTCCTGGTCAAGGAGGTCCCGGACGCCGCCGTTCAGAAGAGCATCGATCCGAACACGATGCGACTGGACCGCAGCGGCGAGAAAAATCTCAACCCCTTCGACACGCACGCCCTCGAGGCGGCCATGCAGATCAAGGAGGGTGGCGCGATCCCGGTCGAGGAGGTCGTGGCGGTGACGATGGGCCCCGAGTCCGCTTACCGGGCTCTCCACAAGGCCGTCGCCCTCGGCGCCGATCGCTCGGTCCACCTCTCCGACGAGGCGCTGGCCGGCTCCGACGTCTGCGCGACCGGCTACGCCCTGGCCAAGGTGCTCGAGGCCGAGAGCCCCGACCTGGTCCTGCTCGGCCAGCAGTCGGACGACGGCGAGTGCTACACGATCGGCGCGGTCGTTGCCGACCACCTGAAGATGCCCTCGCTGACCCAGGTGATCCAGATCGACGTCGCTGACGGCAAGCTGCGCTGCGAGCGCCAGGCCGAGTACGGGTACGACACCGTCGAGGTCGAGTTGCCCGCCGTGATCAGCGTCGGCGACGCGATCAACGAGCCGCGCTACCCGAGCCTCAAAGCGATCATGGGCGCGAAAAAGAAACCGATGGACAAAAAGGCGACCGGCGACGTCGGCATCGACGGCGGCCAGGTCGGCGAAGACGGCTCGAAGACCCGCGTGCTGGCGCTCAACCCGCCGCCGGCGAAGGAAGCGGGGGAGATCATCGAGGACGAGGACACCAACGAGACGGTCGAAAAGATCGTCGCCTGGCTCGACGAGAGGAAGCTGATCTAAATGGCAGGCATCCTGGTTTACGCCCTCCACGACGACGAGGGCAACTTCAACAAGAACTCGCTCGGGGCGATCTCCGAGGCCGCCAAGCTGGCCGGCGAAGTCGGCGGCGAAGCCGCCGCGCTGGTGGTCGGCGACGTGGCCGACGACGCCTGCGCCTCGCTCGGCAACTACGGCGCCGCCAAGGTCTACCGGGCCAAGAGCGTGCCCGAGGGCTTGGCTCAGCCGATCGTCGACGCGATGGCCAAGGTGATCGGTGACGAGGGCTTCTCCTACGCCCTCTTCGGCGGCGGCCTGCTCGGCTTCGAGATCGGCGCCGGCCTAACCGCCCGCCTCAACGCCGGCGTGACGATGGAGGTCACGAGCGTCAAGGTCCAGGACGGCAAGCTGGTCGTCGAGCGCCCGATCCTGCAGGACTCCGAGATCGCCGACGTCGGCTACGTCTCCG
>DASUQZ010000009.1:0-5996 GCA_036280335.1 Solirubrobacterales bacterium | reverse complement strand
CGCCAACGCGCTCAAGGACCTCGGCGTCGAGAAGGGCGACGTGGTCGGGATCTACCTGCCGATGATCCCCGAGGTCGTCGTCGCGATGCTCGCCTGCGCCCGCATCGGCGCCCCCCACAACGTCGTCTTCGGCGGCTTCTCGGCCGAAGCGGTGGCCGAGCGGATGGCGTTCTCCCACGCCAAGGCGCTGGTCACCGTCGACGGCGCCCGCCGCAAAGGCAAGACGGCGCCGATCAAGCCGGCGGTCGACGAGCAGATGGGGGACCTGGAGACGCTGGAGAAGATCGTCGTCGTCCGCCACACCGGGATCGAGTGCCCGATGCAGGAGGGCCGCGACGTCTTCTACGACGAGGCGATGGCGGCCGCCGCCCCCGAGTGCCCGGCCGAGCCGATGGAGGCCGAGCACCCGCTCTACATCCTCTACACCTCCGGCTCGACCGCGAAGCCGAAGGGGATCCTCCACACCACCGGCGGCTACATGACCGGCGTCACCGCCACCCACCGCTACGTCTTCGACCTCAAGCCCGAGTCCGACGTCTACTGGTGCGCCGCCGACGTCGGCTGGGTCACCGGCCACTCCTACATCGTCTACGGCCCCCTCGCCAACGGCGCCACCTCGGTGATGTGGGAGGGGGCGCCCGACTACCCGCACAAGGGGATCTGGTGGGAGGTCGCCGCCCGCTACAGGGCGACGATCCTCTACGCGGCGCCGACCGCGATCCGCACCTTCATCAAGTGGGGCGCCGACATACCCGCCGAACACGACCTCTCCTCGCTGCGCCTGCTCGGCTCGGTGGGGGAGCCGATCAACCCGAAGGCCTGGCTCTGGTACCACCAGGTGATCGGCGGCGGCCGCTGCCCGATCGTCGACACCTGGTGGCAGACGGAGACCGGCGCGATCATGATCACGCCGCTGCCGGGGGTCACCGCGACGAAGCCCGGCTCGGCGACGACGCCGTTCCCGGGGGTCGAGGCGCAGGTGGTCGACGAGCGCGAGGGCGAGCCGATCTCCGAAGGCCAGGGGCTGCTGGTGCTGGAGCGGCCCTGGCCCTCGATGCTGCGCGGCCTCTACAAGGAGGACGACCGCTTCATCGAGACCTACTTCTCCAAGTTCGGCAGGGAGCGCTACCTGGTCGGCGACGCCGCCCGCCGCGACTCCGACGGCTACTTCTGGGTGATCGGCCGGATCGATGACGTCGTCAACGTCTCCGGCCACCGGCTCTCGACCGCCGAGGTCGAGTCGGCGATCGTCGCCCACCCCGACGTCGCCGAGGCGGCGGTGATCGGTCAGTCCGACGAGCACACCGGCCAGGCGATCTGCGCCTTCGTCACCCTGCGCGGCGACATCGACGAGAGCGACGAGCTGGTCGAGGGAATCCGCCGCACCGTCGCCGAGCGGATCGGCAAATTCGCCCGCCCGAAGCGGATCGTCTGGGCCGACGACCTGCCGAAGACCCGCTCCGGCAAGATCATGCGCCGCCTCCTCCGCGACATCGCCGAGGGCCGCGCCCTGGGCGACGTCACCACCCTGCGCGACCCCGAGGTGATGAAGGAGCTAGAGGCGAAGATCGCCGAGGAGCACGCGAAGGGCGACTGACCTACAAATCGTCCCCGGTATGCGGGGACGATTTGTCGTTGCGCCTGGCCATCCGCTCGATCGCCAGCTCGAGCGCCTGGATCTGCTCCTGGAGGTTGTGGAGTTCGCGCAGCGCCAGCGCCTCGGGGCTCAGCCTCTCCTCCTCCAGCTCCTCCTCGATCTCGGCGATTTCGGGCGCCAGGAAGCGCTGGGCGAAGGCGGCGGTGAGGAGGGCGACGAAGCCGATCCCGATCACGAGGACGATAACCGTGACGATCTCTCCCCCGGTGGTGGAGGGGTAGATGTCCGACCCCAGGGTGGTCATCGTCGTCGCCGCCCAGTAGATCCCCTCCCAGGCGGTCAGGTGCTGGTCCTTCTCGAAGGCGACGAAGATGCTGCCGCCGCCGACGATGGTGAGGAGGGTGAGGAGCAGCGCGTAGCGGAGCCCTTCCAGCGAGAAGACCTCCCGCGAGAGTTGCGCCAAGCGCAGGAGCCGCAGCAGGCGCAGCAGGCGAAGGGCCCGCAGCCCCTGCAGCCCCGCCGGCAGGATCGGCGGCGTCAGCACCACGATCACCACGTCGAGCGGGTGACGGCGCAGCCACGCCCTCTTGTCCGGGACCACGCTCAGCATCACCACCAGCTCGCCGAGGAACGCGAGCCAGGTCACCCAGTTGAGGGCGATCGCGACGTCCTCCAGCGTCCCGCCCGGCTTCGACTCGGTGATCGCGACGGTGGGAATCGTCAGCGCCGCTGCGATCAGCATCGGCGTGTTCAGCCGTTCGCGGATGCGGATGCTGCGCTCGTCCATGGAGGTTGGTTCGACGATCGAGGCCGCGGCCCTTGCATGCCCGCGTGTTATGAGAAAGGCTGCTGAGTACTAAATGCGCTATTCGCTATTGGAAGAGTGGATCTCCGAGGACGACCGGGAGCGGGTCGTCCGCAACCTGATGGCGCTGCGGGCTCAGCTCGACGCTGAAGTGCCGCCGAAGAACGTCGAATCCGACCTGTTGCTGGCGACCTGGAACATCCGCGACCTCGGCAAGCCGAAGACACAGCGCCGCGGGTGGGGCGAGCGTGCTCCCGAGAGCCACTTCTACATCGCCGAGGTCCTCTCCCGTTTCGACTTCATCGCGGTGCAGGAGGTCAACGAGCTGCCGGAGTGGGAGAAGGTGACCACGATCATGGGCTGGTCGTGGGACTGGATCGCGACCGACGTCACCGAGGGAACCGGCGGCAACGGCGAGCGGCTCACCTACCTCTACGACAGACGGAAGGTGGGGTTCCGCAACATCGCCGGCGAGGTCGTCCTGCCCGGGAACCTCCTCATCACCGCCAACGTCGAACCCAAACCCGGAGACCAGGAGATCATCGAGAAAGAGGTCGAGAGCGAGGGCACGGTCGGGAAACAGTTTCGCCGCACGCCCTTCACCGCGATCTTCCAGTCGGCGTGGTTCAAGTTCGAGATCTGCACCGTGCACATCTATTACGGGACCGAGAGCGGCAATCCGCTCAAGGAACGGATTGCCGAGATCAGGCGAATCGTCGAGTTCCTGGGAAAGAGGGCCGAGCGGGCGATCGCAGAGGGGCGCTCGGTCATCGTCCTCGGCGACATGAACATCGTCAGCCGCAAGCACAAAACCATGGAGGCGCTGCTCTCGACGGGCTTCGAAGTGCCGCCCCCCTTGCGAACGACTCCGCCGACCAACGCCAAAGAGGACAAGTTCTACGACCAGATCGCCTTTCGCACCCGAGCCGGAGACCTGCGATACCTGGAAACCGAAGAGGAGGGCGCCGAGGCCAGGGCCGGTGTCCTCCCGATTTTCAAGAGCGTCTACAGGCCTGACCAATTCGAGGAGTTCAGGTCCCAGGTGGAAGAATCGGGAAACGCCAACCTGGAGGAAAACGAGAAAGACCTCGAGGCCTATTACCTCGACTGGCGCACCTATCAGTTCTCAGATCATTACCCCCTCTGGGTGCGCCTCAAGGTCAACGACAGCGAGAACTACCTGAAACGCCTGGCCGGCGACGACTGAAGCGTCCCCAGAAACGACAAGACCCGCCGCGAGGCGGGTCGAGTCTGGTGATGCGGGGAACCACCCCGCAGACAGCTGACACCTGTGCCTTCAAAAGTAGCACGCCGCCTTTCCATTCTCGACCCGCTTGCCGCGGTACTTCTGCGGAGGGCGCCGGACTCGAACCGGATCCGACTGGCTTGGCCAAAGAATTGACACTTCCGGGTCAATTCGCCAACCCTCAGACAATCAAGAGCTGGATTCCGTGACCGGCTCGGCCCCCAGCTCGACGTGAGCGCGGCTGTCGGCGTTGCGGATCAGGAAGAGGGTCGCGAGGAGGCCGAGGACGGCGAAGCCGGCGCCGGCGAGGAAGGCGGAGGAGAAGCCGTCGGTGAGGACGGCGGGGTCGCGGGAGGTGCCGATCTCGGAGTTGGCGATCGCCGCGAGGATCGCCAGCCCGAGGGCGCCGCCGACCTGCTGGGAGGTGTTGATCAGGCCGCTGGCGAGACCCTGCTCGCGGTCCGCGACGCCGGAGACGGCGGCGATCGTGACCGGGACGAAGGCGAAGCCGAGGCCGACGGCAGCGAGCAGCGAGGGGCCGAGGATGTCGGCGAGGAAGGTGCCGTCGGGAGATATCTGGGAGAACCAGACGAGCCCGGCGCTGATCAGGACCATGCCGGTGGCGAGGATCGGCTTGAACCCCACTTTCGTCACCAGGGCCGAGGCGATGCCGGCCGAGAGGATGATCGAGACCGCCAGCGGCAGGTAGGAGAGGCCGGCCTTGATCGCGCTGTAGCCGAGCACCTGCTGCATGTAGAGCGAGATGAAGAAGAACATCGAGAAGAGCGAGGCGCCGACCAGGATCCCGACCACGTTGGCGCCGGTGATCGTGCGCAGGCGGAAGATCCGGAAGGGAACGAGGGGCGCCCGCGAGCGGCGCTCGATCGCGACGAAGGCGATCAGCATGATCGCGGCGAAGGCGAGGATGCCGATCGTCTGCGCCGAGCCCCAGCCGGCCTCTTCGGCGTCGAGCAGGGCGAAGACGAGCGCGGAGAGGCCGAGCGTGATCGTCACCGCGCCGGCGGCGTCGAAGTGCCGCACCTCGTGCTCGGCCCGCGATTCGGCGATCAGCGCCGGGGCGATCGCGGCGGCGGCGATCCCGATCGGCACGTTCACCCACAGCACCCACTCCCAGCCGAGGTACTCGGTGAGGACGCCGCCGAGCAGCACCCCCGCGGCGCCGCCGGAGCCGGCCACCGCGCCCCAGATCCCCAGCGCTTTGTTGCGCTCGGCGCCGTCCTTGAAGGTGGTGGCGACGATCGAGAGGGCGGCGGGGGAGAGGATCGCGCCGCCGAGGCCCTGCAGCGCCCGGGCGGCGACGAGCTGGCCGGAGCTGGTGGCCAGCCCGCCCAGCAGCGAGGCGAGCGCGAAGAGAACCAGCCCGAACATGAAGACGCGGCGGCGGCCGAGCAGGTCGGCGAGCCGGCCGCCGAGCAGCAGGAAGCCGCCGAAGGTGAGCACATAGGCGTTGACGACCCAGGGCAGGCTGCTCTCGGTGAAGTCGAGCGCTTCGCCGATCGTCGGCAGCGCCACGTTGACGATCGACGCGTCGAGGACGACGACGAACTGCGCCGAGCAGAGCAGGATCAGCGCGATCCAGCGCTTGTCGCGAGCCTCGGCGGGATCGGCCATCGACAGCAGGATTTCACATGCCTAAGATCGGCCCATGTGTAGAAACATCCGCACCCTCCACAACTTCGATCCGCCCGCGACCGACGAGGAGATCCAGGCCTCCGCCCTGCAGTACGTGCGCAAGATAAGCGGATCGACCAAGCCCTCTCAGGCCAACGCCGAGGCCTTCGACGAGGCCGTCGAGGCGGTGGCCGCCGCCACCCGGGACCTGCTGGACCGCCTCGTCACCGAGACGCCGCCGAAGAACCGCGAGGTCGAGGCCGCCAAGGCCAGGGCCCGCTCGGAAGCGCGCTTCGCGGCTTAGCCCCGTCCCGGCGCTGCCGCTCGACGGCGAGCGCGTGGCGGGCGTTGACCGCGATCGCGCGCGGCAGCGCTCGAAGGGAGGGGATAAGTAGTTTGCTAAACTAATTATCGAAGCTAACCAATGGCCTCCACCAAGGACATACCCCTCAGCGAGCGCGCCGCGCACCTGCGCATGGCGATCGTGCGGATGGGCCGGCGCCTGCGCCAGGAGGCGGCGGCGGAGGCCACCGGTCTGACTCCGACCTCGGTGGCGGCGCTGGCGACGATCGAGCGCCACGGGCCGCTGACCCCGAGCGAGATCGCCGGGATCGAGCGCGTCAAACGGCCGACGATCACCCGCACCCTCCGCTGTCTGGAACGGGAGGGGCTGATCGACCGCACCCGGGACCCGGCCGACGGGCGCAGCGCCCTGG
>DASUQZ010000008.1:0-4040 GCA_036280335.1 Solirubrobacterales bacterium | reverse complement strand
CCCGTTCGCGGCTTTGCCCCAGGGCAAGCCCTGGTTCGTCGCACCACTTGCATGTGTTAAGCACGCCGCCAGCGTTCGTCCTGAGCCAGGATCAAACTCTCCGTGAAATGTACTTCTACAGAGAGCCTGTCATATCTCAGTTGGCCGTCGAGTACACAAATACGACGACCGACATGACGAGGTAAATCAAGACCATCCGGCACGCTGGCGCACCGAATGGGTCGGACTCGAACATTCCGCAGGTCGTTGCTCGGACCCGCGGAGTGCACGCTGCTCAGTTTTCAAAGACCACTGCGCCTCCGCGACGGGTCTCGCCGCTCTCAGCGCTCGGGGCCGCCGAGGCGACCCCAAGAAGGACCGAGAAATATAGCACGCCCGCGGCGGTTTTCCTAGGGGGTGGCCCTAAGGCGGCAGAAGCGCCGCTTGCCGACCTGCAGCACGCGCCCGTCAAGGTTATCGACCTCGAGATCGAGAGGCTCCGCGGCCACCTGCTCGCCGTCGAGCTTGACCCCGCCCTGCTGGATCAGGCGCCGGCCCTCGCTGCTGCTGACGCCGAAGGCGCCGGCGATCAGGCGCGGCAGGTGGACCAGGCCGTTGCCGTCGGCGCGGAACTCGCCGAGGTCGACCTCGGGCATCTCCTCGGGCGGGGCGTGCTGGACGTGGACGCGGTTGAAGTGCTCCTCGGCCCCCGCGCCCGCGCCCTCGCCGTGGAAGCGGTCGACGATGCGGCGCCCCAGCCGCCGCTTCGCCTCGTTCGGCGGCCCCTCGGGCCGCTCCCCGCCCAGCAGCAGGCGGTAGTACTCCTCCATCGCCTCGTCGGGAATGCTCATCAGCTTCCCGAACATCTCCTCGGGCGGGTCGGTGACGCCGACGTAGTTGCCGAGCGACTTGCTCATCTTCTGGACGCCGTCGGTGCCGACCAGGATCGGCAGGGTCATGATCGACTGCGGCTCCTGGCCGTAGGCCGTCTGGACGTCGCGGCCGAACAGCAGGTTGAACTTCTGGTCGGTGCCGCCGAGCTCGAGGTCGGCCTCGACCGCGACCGAGTCGTAGCCCTGCAGCAGCGGGTAGAGCAGCTCCAGCGCCGCGATCGGCCGGCTCTCGGCCATCCGCTTCTGGAAGTCGTCGCGCTCCAGCAGCCGCGCCACCGTCGTCTGCGCCAGCAGGCCGAGCAGCGCCTCCGGCTCCATCCGCAGCCATTCGCTGTTGCGGCGCACCTCGGTGCGCTCGCGGTCGAGGATCTTGAAGGCCTGCTCCTGGTAGGTGGCCGCGTTCTCCTCGATCTCCGCCGCGGTGGGCACGGGCCGCGTGGCGGAGCGGCCGCTCGGATCGCCGACCTGGGCGGTGAAGTCGCCGATGATGAGGACGACCGTGTGGCCGGCCCGCTGGAACTCGGCCAGCTTCTCGAGGACGACGGTGTGGCCGAGGTGGATGTCGGCCGTGGTCGGGTCGATCCCGAGCTTGACGCGCAGCGGTTTGCCGCCCTTCAGCTGCTCCTCGAGGCGCCCCTCGGGCAGCACGTCGACGGCGTTTCGCGTCAGATCCGACATGGCGGCAATGCTAGACTGCCGCCTTCGCTCGGCGTGCCGCAACCGGTCGTCGAGCCTTTCTTTGCCCTCACTTAGATGGCTGTCCTAGGACTAAAGCGCCGGAGAAGCGACGGCGGCGAGATTCCGCCCATCCCCCCGGCTCCCGTGACTGCGCCGCCGGGACCGCCGCCCCCTCCCCCGAAATCGAAACCGCGCCTGAAGAAGCTGCGCGTCCTCTTCGTGCTGCTCGGCCTCGGCGCCCTCGCGGTCGTCTCGATGGTCTTCGGGATGATGGCCGCGGTCTCCCAGGACCTGCCGGCGATCTACAACTTCGCCCAGTACAAGGCCTCCAAGAACAGCGAGCTGGTGGACGCCAACGGCGAAGTGATCGGGACGCTGACCAGCGACCAGAACAAGATCCTCCTCAGCTCCGGCCAGATCTCCCCGAACATGAAGAACGCCGTGGTCTCGATCGAGGACGCGCGCTACTACGAGCACGAGGGCGTCGACTTCCAGGGCATCGGCCGCGCCCTCGTCAAAGACATCCTCAGCATGAGCGCCGCCCAGGGCGCCTCGACGATCACCCAGCAGTTCGTCAAGAACGCGCTCCTCGCCCAGGGCGACCGCTCGCTCTTCGTCAAGTTCAAGGAGGCGGCGCTGGCCTACCGGCTCGAGGGCAAATGGAGCAAGGACAAGATCCTCACCGAGTACCTGAACACGGTCTACTTCGGCCAGGGCGCCTACGGGATCGAGGCGGCGGCGCGGACCTACTTCGGCGCCGCCCACCCCGGCTGCGGCACCCCGAGCGAACCCTGCGCCGCGGTGCTCGACCCCTGGGAGGCGGCGCTGCTGGCCGGGATCATCCAGTCGCCCTCGGCCTACGACCCGAAAGTCTTCCCCGAAAACGCCCTGGCGCGCCGCAACCTGGTCCTCGAACGGATGGCCGAACACGGCTACATCTCCGAAGAGCAGATGCGCGAAGGCCAGCAGCAGGCCCTCCCCGCCCCGGCAAGCATCGAGCCGCCCAGCATCGACTCGCGGGCCCCCTACTTCACCGCCTTCGTGCGCCAGCAGCTGGTCGAACGGTACGGCGCCGCCAAGGCCTTCTTCGGCGGCCTCGAGGTCAAGTCGACGCTCGACCTGCGCCTCCAGGAAGAGGCCGAAGAAGCCGTCAACTCCTACCTCGGCTACTCGCCCGCGACGGCCTCGGTCGTCGTCATCGACAACCGCAACGCCGGCATCAAGGCGATGGTCGGCGGCCCCGACTTCGAGACCCGCCCCTTCAACCTGGCGACCCAGGGGCGCCGCCAGCCCGGCTCCTCGATCAAGCCCTTCATCCTCATCACCGCCCTCGAACAGGGGATCTCCCCCTACACCGTCTTCGCCTCCGAACCGCGCACCTTCGAGTTCGGCAAGAAAGGCCGGGAACTCTTCGAGGTGACCAACGACGGCGAAGCCTACGCGGGCTCCTGCGACCTCTTCTGCGCGACCACGAACTCCGACAACTCCGTCTACGCCGCCCTGGCCCTGGAAGGCCTGAAGGGAAAGACGGTGCGGGCGAAGACCAAGGCGATCGCCGGGACGATCCACAAGGCGGGCTACGACGATCCGATCTCGACCAACCCGGCGATGGTGCTGGGCGGGATGCGCGAAGGCGTCTCGCCGCTCGGCTGGGCCTACGCCTTCAGCACGATCGGCAACGACGGCGACAGGGTCAGCGGCACCCTGGCGCCGCGTCCCGGCAACAGCCCCGTCGCCTTCACCCAGGTGACGAACGGCGAGGGCGACACGATCAAGGGCGGCGACAACGACTCCCTGCACGAACAGGTCTTCGACGAGGAAACCGTGGAAACCGCCAAGAGCATGCTCGAGAGCGTCGTCACCAGCGGCACCGGCACCAACGCCCAGATCGGCGCCGAAGACGTCTGGGGCAAGACGGGGACCACCGAGAACAACGGCGACGCCTGGTTCTGCGGCGGCATCGACGACCAGGCGACCGCCTGCGTCTGGGTCGGCTACCCCGACACCACCACCCCGATGGAAACGCTCTACAACGGCGGCCCGGTGATGGGCGGCACGTTCCCGGCCCTGATCTGGGCCCAGGTGATGTCCGCCTGGCTCGAGATCCAGGCCGAGAAGGCGGCTGAAAAAGCCGCCCGCAAGGCCGCCGAGGAAGAAGGCGAGGAGTTCGTCCCGGGCGAAACCGAAAGCTACGTGCCCGAAGGCGAAACGGAAAGCTACGCGGCGCCGGAAGGCGAAGTCGAAGAAACGCCGGAACCGGCGCCGGAAGTGGAAGAACCGGCGCCCGAAACCGAAGTCGTGCCCGAAGAAGCCGCGCCGGAAGAAGCGGCTCCGGAAGCCGTGCCCGAAGGCGGCGGCGGCGTTACCGCGGGCTGACCACCGGCGGCCGCGGGCGCGAGACGTAGGGGCTGCCCGCGGCGCAGAAGCGCCAGGGCAGCTCGACCGCTTTGGTGATGCCGATGCGGGGCCCGGTGACGACCTCCGGCGGCC
>DASUQZ010000007.1:0-5166 GCA_036280335.1 Solirubrobacterales bacterium | reverse complement strand
TGGCGGGCTACGCCGAGCCCGGGAAACGGCCCCCCTTCCTTCCCTATCTGGCCTTCATGAGCATCTTCGGCACCCTCGTCGGCGCCGCGCTCGCGGTCGCGAAGCGGCAGGGGCGCGAGCTGCCGGAGAGCGCCGGCGCGGGCGAGCTGCTGCTGGTCGGCACCGCCTCCCACAAACTCAGCCGCCTGCTCGCCAAGGACAAGGTGACGAGCCCGCTGCGGGCGCCCTTCACCGAGCTCGAGGGCAAGGGCGGCCCGGCCGAGTTCGAGGAGAGCTCGCGCGGGACGGGCGCGCGCAAGGCGATCGGCGAGCTGCTGATCTGCCCCTACTGCCTCGGCCTCTGGGTCGTCGCCGGCTTCTCGATCGGCCTGCTCTTCGCCCCGCGGGTCACCCGCTTCGTCGCCTCCCTCTTCGCGGCCCTGACGATCTCGGACTTCTTCCAGATCGCCTACAAGGCGGCCGAGGAGAAGGGTCTTGGTTAGGGACTCCTGAGGTTTACGCCGAGGGCAGCCGGGGGTACGGTCCCCCCAACATGCAGGAGAACCGCCTGGCATGGATCTTCGGCTCGTCGCGCAGCGGCAGCACCTGGCTGCTGAAGATGCTCTCCGACCTCGAGGGCGTGGTCCCGGTCGACGACCCGCACCTCGGCCATCACCTCGGCGTCTGGCGTCCGATCCCGCTGGCCTGGGCGGCCTGCGAGGACCCGCCGGAGCTGAAGACCCTGCTCGAGTTGAAGGCCGAGGAGCCGGGCTACTTCTTCGCCTCGCGCTACCGCGAGGCCTGGGAAGAGCCGCTGCGGCAGCTGATCGCGGCGCGCTTCGAAGCACAGGCCGCCGACGTCGGAGTCGCGGACCCGGCCGGGGCCGCCGCCTTCGTCGTCAAGGAGCCCGGCTCGCACGTCGCGCCGCTGCTGGCCGATCTCTTCCCGAGCTCCAAGGTGATCTTCCTCCTGCGCGACGGCCGCGACGTGGTCGACTCCTGGCTCGACGCCTACAGCGAGGGCTCGTGGGCGATCCCCGGCGGCGCCTTTCCAGTCACCGAGGAGGGACGCATCCCGCTGATCAGGTGGCTCTCCGCCGTCTGGGCCTATCGCAGCCGCGCTGTGAAGCGGGCGTATGACTCGCGCGCGGGCGAGGACCGGATCCTGATCCGCTACGAGGAGCTGCGCAGCGACACCGCGGCGTGGCTGGCCCGCATCTGCGAGATGATCGAACTCGACGCCGACCGGGTGGCGGATGTGGTGGAAAGCCACCGCTTCGAGAAGCTCCCCCGCACCGGTCGTCGCCACTTCACGCGGCAGGCGCGCCCCGGCGGCTGGCGCGACAACCTCAGCGTCGCCGAGCAGGCGGCGATGCACGAGGAGCTCGGCGACGCCCTCGAGGAGTTCGGCTACACCGCCGAGCCGCCCCTCGCCGCCGCGGGCTGAACTCCACGAACTTGCACTTGAGCACCCTGAGGGTGTCGAATCGCAGTCTCGTCAGGTCCGCAGCCAGTCGAGCCAGCCCGCCGCGAGGACCAGGCGGGCGATCTCGATGTAGCCCCAGGCGCCGGGATGGGCGCCGTCGCCGACCGCCACTTCCTGCCGCCAGAGGTGCGACCGCCGCAGCGCCTCGGCCAGGGGCGCGTAGGGAACCCGGCGTTCCTCGCAGAGCTCCGCGAAGGCGGCGGAGAGGGCGACGATCCGCTCGTTCGCGGCTTCGTCGTCGATCACCGCCGGGCCGACGACGAACGGGCGCATCCCGAGCTCCTCGGCGCCGTCCAGGGCCGACTCCAGGGCCTCCAGGGATTCCTCCCGCGAGCAGCGCACGTCTCCGTCCCGCAGCAAGACGTCGTTGACGCCGAAGGCGAAGACCGCCCTCGAGTCGCTGCCGTCATCCGGCAGCCGGGGCGCCGCCTCCGCCCGCCAGCGGGCGGCGACCTCGACCGAGGTCTGGCCTCTCACCCCGAGGTTGTAGGAGGTGAGCGGGACGCCCGCGGCGATCGCCGCGGCGGCGACCCGGCCGGCCCAGCCGAGCGCCTCCGGGTCGCCGGCACCGAGGGTGTGCGAGTCCCCGCAGAACATGACGTAGCGTTCCAGCACCCCTCCATGATCGCGGTCATCGCCGACACCCACATGCCGAAGGGGGAGCGGGCGCTGCCGGAGGCCTGCGTGGAGACGATCCGCGCAGCCGAGGCGCTGGTCCACGCCGGCGACTTCTCCGCCGCCGCGGTCCTCGCCGACCTCGAAGCCCTCTGCCCCGTCGTCCTCGCCGTCCACGGCAACGTCGACGACGCCGAGCTGCGCCGCCGGCTGCCGGAGTCGCTCGAGTTCGAGGTCGCCGGCCGCACCGTCGCCGTCGTCCACGACTCCGGCCCCCGCAGCGGCCGCCTCGGCCGCATGCGGTCCCGCTTCCCCGGCGCCGACGCGGTGATCTTCGGCCACAGCCACATGCCCCTCCACGAAGAGGAGGGCGGCTTCCAGATCTTCAACCCCGGCAGCCCGACCGAGCGCCGCCGCGCCCCGCGGCGCTCGATGGGCCTCCTCCACCCCACCGCCTCCGGGCTGCGCTTCGAGCACGTCTGGTTCGGGTAGGGAAACGGCATTCCCAACCACCCCCGACCAGGAGGACGACGATGGCTGAGCTGACGACCTTGGAGGAGAAGCTCGCGGAGGTGATCGGCCTCGCCGAAGCCGCGCAGAAGACGACCGAGAAAGTCGAGGGCCTCGTCGAGGACGAGCAGATCACCGAGCGCCTGCGCCAGATGCGCGAGGAGGCCGAGGAGACCGCCCGCCGCGGCACCGAGGTGGCCGAGCAGCGCGACGGCAAGAAGACGGCGATCCTCGAAAAGGCCAAGGAGACCAAAGGCGAGGCCTCCGAGATGGCGGAGACCTACCTCGGCGACGACGCCGACGGCCTCGACGGCTTCGAGTTCCTGACCATGGCCGAGGCGGGCGAGGTCGGCCACTGGGCGGTGCTGAAGAAGCTCAACGAGCAGGCCGGCGAGGCGCAGGTCTCCGAACTCGTCGAGTGGGCGCTGCCGATCCAGGAACGGCACTTCAGCGAGGTCAAGGAGGGCTCCCTGCAGCTGGCCGGCGCGAAAGACCCCTACGAGGAGGCCTAGAACCGCCGATGGCCCAGAGTGCAAGCCCGGATCGCCTCCTGGCCATCTACCTCAACGACCACCTGGCGGGGGCCACGCTCGGCGTCGAGCTGGCCCGCCGCCTGCGGTCGAGCAACCGCGGCGACGCCGAGTTCGGCGAGCCGCTGGCGCGGCTCTGCGCCGAGATCGAGGACGACCGGGACACGCTGGTGCGGCTGACGGAACGGCTCGGGATCGACCGCAACCCGGTCAAACCCGCGCTGGCGAAGGCCGCCGAGCGCCTCGGGCGGCTGAAGCCGAACGGGCAGGTGCGCGGCTACTCGCCGCTCAGCCGGGTGCTCGAGCTGGAGGTGCTGGCGACCGGGATCGGCGGCAAGCTCCAGCTCTGGAACGCGCTCGAGCAGAGCTTCGGCGAGACCCTCGACGGCTTCGACTTCCACGCCCTCGCAGCGCGCGCCGACGACCAGGGGCAGCGGGTCGAGGACCTGCACCTCGCCGCCGCCCAGCGCGCCCTGCCCGCGGCGACGAGCAGCACCCGGGGGATCCCCTGAGTGCCTTCCGGCGGGCAGGAATTCCACCGTGGGAGGTGGAAAAATGCGGGCCGTGAGGGGAGTGGAAGATGGGCGTTCGAGAGAGACCACGCGTGCTTAGCGTCGTCGAGGCGGCGGAGCCGGCGTCGGTCCCCACCCTGCGCCACCGCGCCCGCGAGTTTGCGGCGGCGCAGGGCGCCGACGAGCGGCTGGTGGCTGACGTCGCGCTTGCCGTCTCCGAGGCGGTGACGAACGTCGTCAAGTACGCCTACGAGGCCGGTGTCCCCGGCAGCATCGAACTGGTCGGCTCCGCCAAAGGCGACCTGCTGGAGATCTGGGTGCGCGACCGCGGCACCGGCTTCGGCAGGGGCTCCGAAGACGGCCTCGGGCTCGGCCTCTCGATCATCGCCCGCCTCTGCGAGGACATGAAGATCGTCCAGGAGGGCAACGGGACCGAGGTGCGGATGCGCTTCGCGCTGGGCAACTCCCGCTAGGAGCCAGCCCCTCCTAGGCGACCGCCATCGAGACCGGCCACTGGTCGGCGACCGACTTCGCCGCGGCCTTCTCCTCGGCGAGGATCGACTCGGCGAGGGCGACGCTCTCCTGGTCGGCGGCGCGGCGGGCGACGCGGAGGAAGAGCTCGTACGCGGCGACCTCGAGGTTCTCGACCGCGAAGGCGAAGCCGGCGAGCTTGGCGGGGGTGTCGGGCTGGGCGGCGAAGAACGCACCCCAGTTGAAGGCGCCGAGGCGCAGCATCGCGTCCTTGACGGCGGAGGGGGTGGCGCCGCGGTCGTCGAGGCGGGTCTCCAGCCTGCGCAGGTGCCCTTCGGTCTCCTCCAGGTGATGGTCGAGGACCGCTTTCAGCGGCTCCGGCACGTCCATCTTCCGGCCTTTCTCCAGCAGCTCCTTCGACTGCCCCTCGAGCGCGTGCAGGTCCGCCAGGTAGGTGCTCACCTGGTCGCCGAGGTCGTCGGGCGCGGCGTCGCGCAGCGCCTGCTCGACGGCTTCGTCGAAGCGCTCGGCGAGCCTGCCGGCCATCTCCCGCTCCTCGTCGGCGATCGCCTCCGCCATCGCCGCGGTCTCCGCGTCGCCGGCTTCGCGGGCGGCGATCGCCAGCAGCTCGTAGGCAGCGACCTCCATGTGCTCGTAGGAGAAGGCGTGCATGACGAGCTTCCCGGCGGTGTCGGGCTGGGAGCGGGCGAAGAGGACCATCCCGAATCCCCCGACCTGGCCGGCGGCGTCCTTCAGCTTCGAGGGCGAGGCGTCGTGCGCCTCCAGCCGCGCTCGCACGCGCTCCTCCTGGGACCTCGTCTCCCCCTCGTGGCGGGCGAAGGCCGCGGCGAGGTCCCCCTCGACCAGCTTCGGGGCGCGCTTCATCTGCACGAGCGCCTGTTCCTCGATCGAGTGGGCGTCGGTCAGGTACTTGACAAGCTGGGTCTCGGCGTCGTTGTTCGGCATGTCCGCCCACTACCCGGCGCGGCGCGGCGGCACGCCTCGGGCCTCGGACCCCTCAGACGAAGCAGCCCTGGCGGGCAAGCACGTGCAGCCGCACGAC
>DASUQZ010000006.1:0-17646 GCA_036280335.1 Solirubrobacterales bacterium | reverse complement strand
GCCGGCGGCCTCACCTCGATCGGCCCGATCGCCGGCGGCTACATCACCGAGTGGAGCTGGCGCGGGATCTTCTGGATCAACATCCCGGTCGCGATCATCGCCCTGATCCTGATCGCGAAGGCGAAGCCCGCCGACGAGAAGCACCCGGCGCCGCTCGACCTCCGCGGCACCGTCCTGATCACCGGCGGCATGGCGCTCGCCGTCCTCGGCCTGCAGCAGTCGAGCGTCTGGGGCTGGGACAGCCCGGCGACCTGGGTCTGCCTCGCCGCCGGGCTGGCGATCCTCGTCGGCTTCGTCGCCTACGAGCTGCGGATCGCGAACCCGCTGCTGCGGCTCTCGGTCTTCCGCGACAGGGCGTTCGCGGTGGACAACGTCGTCCTCTTCCTGCTGATGATCCCCTTCGTCCCGCTCTTCTTCTTCGCCAGCATGTACGCGCAGATCTCGCTCGGCGAAAGCGCCTCGGAAACCGGGCTCTACCTGCTGATCTTCTTCGCCGGCTTCGCCACCGCCTCGCAGTGGGGCGGCAAGGTCCTCGACCGGGTCGGTGCGCGGCCCTCGGTGGTGCTCGGCTGCGCCGTCGCGGCAATCGGCTTCTACCTCTGGGGGCGGTCGCTGACCGAGCTCTCGGTGGGCGACCAGTGGTACTACATCGTCATCGCCGGAGCCGGGGTCGGGCTCGTCCTCAGCCCCGCCAACACCGACGCGCTCAACCGGGTGCCGCGCAGCCGCTACGGCGAGGCGACCGGGATCACCCAGACCGTGCGCAACTTCGGCTCCAGCCTCGGCCTCGCCGTGCTCGGCTCGATCCTGATCTTCGAGAACCGCTCCAACCTCGAAGCCACCGCCGACGCCAACGGCGTCCCGAAGGAGGTCGGCTCCGAGATCGCCGACGCGATCAGCCAGGGCGGCAGCCACGAAGAATCGGGCCACCAGGCGACCGGCGCTGTCGCCAAGGTCGTCGAGAACATCCCCGCCGACTTCGCCCTCGCCTCGCGGACCGTCTTCTACGGGATGGCGGCAGTGATGGCGGTCGCCTTCGTCGTCTCCCTGGTGGCGATGCCCGGCGGCAAGGTCGAGACCGAGGTGGACGACTTCGGCGAGCCGACTTCCGCCGGCCCCGCCTGACGCATTAGGTTCAACCGATGAGATCCCGGCGCCTCGTCCTGCTTGGGATCGCGGCGCTGGCGGCGCTCGCCTCGCCGGCCGTCGCCGCGCCCGCGGAACGAGCCGGGGAAGGGGGCGCCGCGCAGCGCCTCGCCGAGAAGCACGTGCCGATCGCGATGCTGCGCGATCAGCTGCACCCGCCCTGCGACACCGCCGAGGAGCAGTACCAGCCGACCAGCGTCGACACCGTCCTCGGCAATCCCACCGTCACCCTCACCCGCGAGCTGCCCGGCGGGAAGCTGGTGGAGGTGAAGAAGGCGCCGACCGCGGCCGACGTCGCCGGGCTCCCCGACGGCTACTACCTCGACTACGAAGGCAAGGTCCTCGGCGACACCTGCGTCTACGCCCGCGCCTTCGCGAAGCTGCTCGAGGAAGGCGAGGCGCCGGCGATCACCTACGCCCACATCGCCCGCGAGCCCGGCCGCGCCGGCTTCGCCCTGCAGTACTGGTTCTTCTGGTACTTCAACCAGTTCAACGACCTTCACGAGGGCGACTGGGAGGGGATGCAGCTGACCTTCGAGGCGGAGACGCCCGCCGAGGCGCTCGGCGAAGAGCCGAGCGAGGTCATCCTCTTCCAGCACGCCGGCGGCGAGCGCGCCGCCTGGGAGGACGGCAAGGTCCAGAAGGAGGGGACGCACCCGGTCGTCTATCCCGCCGCCGGCTCGCACGCGACCTTCTACGACTCCGCCGTCTACGTCGAGAACGGGCAGAACGGCTCCGGCGTCGGGTGCGACAACACCTCCGAGCCGCTGCGGGAGCTGCGGCTGCGGCCGGTCCTGCTGCCCGAAGCGGCCCCCCGCCGCGGCCGCTTCCAGTGGCTCAGCTACGAAGGTCGCTGGGGCGAACGGGAAAGGGGCTTCAACAACGGCCCGACCGGCCCGGTGACGAAGACGGTCTGGCGCGAACCGTTCACCTGGATGGAAAAGCAGCGGACGACCAGCCCGCGCTTCCCCGGCGGCTCGGTGGTCGGGCCGACGGTGACCGGCGCCTTCTGCGGCGCCGTCACCGCGGTCACCGACTTCGCCCACCTGGCGACGAAGTCGCGGCCGCTGGCGATCGGGATCGTCCTCGCGATCCTGCTGGCGCTGGTGCTCTTCGTCGTCCTCACCCGCTGGGGGCCGGTCGACCTCGGGCGGCTGCGGGCGCGGCGGGCGTTCGGGCAGCTGCTGCGCACCGCGCGGCGGCTCTACCGGCACCACTGGGCGGTGCTGGTGCCGATCGGGTTGATCGCCTTCCCGATCGTCGGCGGCGTCAACCTGCTCGCGCAGGCGCTGGCGAACGGGAGCGCGGTCGACGACGCCGCGGGCCGGGCCGGCGTGCACCTGGCGCTCGCCGACCTCGCCGAAAGCTTCGGCCGGCCCGTCGCCTACGCGCTGGTGGCCGCGGTCGTGATCGTCTTCGTGCGCGAGCTGGAGCGGGGACGCAGGGCCGGCTTCCTCGACTCGGTGCGGGGGACGCTGGCGCGGTTCTGGCGGGTGGTCTTCGCCCAGCTGCTGGCGACCCTGGCGACGACCCTGATGCTGGTGAGCGTGATCGGCGCGCCCTTCGCGGTGTGGAAATACGTCAGCTGGCTCTTCGTCCAGCAGGAAGTGCTCTTCACCGACAAGTCGATCCGGGAGGCCTTCCGGGGCAGCGCCGAGCTGGTCCGCGGCCGCTGGTGGCACACCGTCCGGGTCGCCGGGGTGCTCTGGCTGCTCAGCGTCGCCGCCGGGCCGCTGCTCGGCTTCGCGCTGATCTTCACCAGCTTCCCGCTCTTCTGGATCAACGTCCTCGGCTCGGTCGTCTTCGCCCTCTTCATCCCCTACGTCGCGATCGGCCAGACGCTCCTCTACTTCGATCTGCAGGCGCGGGCGCAGGAGGAGCCGGTGAGGCGGCGGCGACGGTTTTGGCGACCTGCTCCGGCACCGAGCAGCTAGGTTTTGCGCATGCGGATCCTCGCCTTCAGCGACCTGCACCGCGACCTCGAGCAGGGGGCGCGGCTGGTCGAGATGTCGGCCGAGGCGGACGTGGTGATCGGCGCCGGCGACTTCGCCTCCGTGCACGAGGGGCTCGAGGAGACGATCGGCGCCCTTTCAGGGATTAAGGCGCCGACCGTCCTCGTCCCTGGTAACAACGAGACGGCCGATGCGTTGCGGTCTGCCTCGGCGAATTGGAGCGCCGCCACCGTCCTCCATGGCGAGGGGACGACGATCGAGGGAACCGAGTTCTTCGGCCTCGGGGCCGGGATTCCGGTCACCCCCTGGGACTGGAGCTTCGACCTCGACGACGAGGCGGCGACGGGGATGCTGAGCAGCTGCCCCGAGGGCGCCGTCCTCGTCCTCCACTCGCCGCCGCGCGACCACTGCGACAGCGCCGGCGACGGCTCCCACTTCGGCAGCCCGGCGCTGCTGCGCGCGATCGAGGAGAAGCGCCCCCGCCTCGCCGTCTGCGGCCACATCCACGAGTCCTGGGGCTGCGAGAGCCAGGTCGGCCCCACCCCGGTCCTCAACCTCGGCCCCAAGGGCACCTGGATCGAGATCTAGCTGCAGTCCTACTGGTCGACGACCGTGGTTCCCGAGACAACCCACCTGTGCAGGGTCTCCGGAGCAATGTCGGCCCCGTTCGGCCAGACGATCGTCCCGAGCTCTTCGTCAAGTTCGACCCTGCTGAAGTAGTCGGGGTCTGAGAGGGGCTCGAATATCCCTCCCCAATCTTCATCGGAGAAGTCCAACTCTCCGGACGCGCCGTCCTCGAATTGAAGTCGCAACCGGTGACCGCCGAGGTACTGCACCTCCGTCGCGTGAACGAGCTTCTCCATGGCGCTGATGCTAGGGGAGCGGGTCAATGCTTTCCAGAGCCTCCCTTCTCTGTGCTCGGTTCCAGTTTTCGAGCAGCTCCAACCGGTGGAGGGCCACCCATCGCCTGACGAGACGAAGCGCCTGAATAGGCAGAAAGCCGCCGAGGACCTCGACGCGATCGATCGAGATTGAAGCTTTGTACTCGCCATAGCGCACGTGAAAGTGCGGAACTCCGTGCTCGCGGTAGTACATCGTGATCACGATTCCGTAAAAGCTGCTGAGTCGCGGCACCGGGCGAACTTAGGTTGCCGCCGCGCACCCGTGGCGCGCAAGAAGTGACGATTGCGGAACGGCATACTTGTGGGGATGTCACATCGTCTCCTCCGCACCGGCGACGCCTTCTGGCGGCGGTCGAACCAGATGCAGACGCCGAACACCGACCTCGGCGGGCAGCTCGAGGCGTCGGCGCTGGGGGCGCGGATGTGGCGGCTGGAGCCGGGCAAAGCGTCGACCAAGCACAGGCACTTCACGCAGGAGGAGCTCTACGTGCTGCTCGAGGGCGAGGGGCGGGTGCGGGTCGGCGACGAGGTGCTGACGCTGGCGCCGCTGGACGCGCTGCTGGTCGAGCCCGACACGGTGCGCCAGCTCTTCAACGACACCGACGCCGATCAGCTCTGGCTGGTCGTCGGCGCTCCGCGGGAAGAGATCACCAGCACCCTGGAGATGAGCGAGGAGCAGCTGCGGCACATGTATCCCGACGGCCCGAAAGCGCTGCCGCCGGAGCTCGGCTGAATTCGTTCACAAGGCGAGGGAGACGGGCTCCTCGAGCAGGGCCTTGACGCGGGCGAGGAACTCGGCGCCCTCGGCGCCGTAGAGGATGCGGTGGTCGCAGGAGAGGGTCGCCTTCATCAGCTGCGCGGGGACGATCTCGCCGTCGCGGACGGCCGGGAGCTCGCGGATCGCGCCGACGGCGAGGATCGCCGCTTGGCCCATGTTGATCACCGCGTCGAACTCGTCGATCTCGAACATGCCGAGGTTGGAGACCGTGAAGGTGCCGCCCGAGAGCTCCGGCGGGGTCACCGACCCCTCCCGCACTTTGACGGCGACGGCGCGGGTGTCGGCGGCGATCTGCCGCAGGCCCTTGCGGTCGGCGTCGAAGACGGTCGGCACGACCAGCGCTTCCTCGGCGGCGACGGCGACCCCGATGTTGACCCGCGAGTAGAGCTCGAACCTGCCGTCCCGGTAGGCGCCGTTGGCTTTCGGGAACTCGCGCAGCGCGATCGCGCACGCCTTGACGACCATGTCGTTGAAGGAGGGCACCACGTCACCCTCTTTCGAGGCCGCTTTGATCGCGGCGCGCGCCTCGACGGCCTTCCCCATGTCGATCTCGATCGTCAGATAGAAGTGCGGCGCGGTGGCCTTGGACTCGGCCATCCGTCGGGCGATCGTCTGCTGAAGCTTCGAAGGCTCGCGAATCTCGACGTTGCCCTTGGCGGTGCCGGACGGAGGGGCCTGGCCAGCGGGTCCTGCCGCTGGAGGGGCCGCTGCGCCGGACTCCGCCTCCTCGACGTCGTGCTTGACGATTCGGCCTCCAGGTCCCGAGCCCTGAAGCTGAGTGAGGTCCAGGCCTTTCTCCTTAGCCAGACGCTTGGCAAGCGGCGAAGCTTTGACCCGCTCCCCATCTTCAGACTTCGCCGGAGCGGCCGGAGCCTCGGCGTCGGACTCCTCCGCCTCTCCCGGGGGTGGCGCCGTAGGGGGTACCGCCCCTGAGGAAGCTTTAGCTACCGGAGGGGGCGGTGGGTCCCCTGCGGCGACAGGACCCGCGGGCTCGGCGGTTTGTCCCGCGCCCGAATCGCCATCCCCGATCCGCGCGATAGGACTGCCAATGGGAAGAGTCTCCCCCTCCTGCGCCAGGATCTCGGTGAGAACGCCGGCGACGTCGGATTCGTAAGCCATGTTCGCCTTGTCGGTCTCGATTTCGACCAACTGGTCCCCGACCGCGACCTCGTCCCCGACCTGCTTCAGCCAGCTGAGGATCGTGCCCTCCTCCATCGAGTCGGAGAGGCGCGGCATCACGACCTCACTCATCGGGCAGCTCCATACCTACAGATTGCCATCTCGGCCCCCTGCCCTCACCGGGTGCCGAGCGTGCCGGCCAGCAGCGACGCCGCCGCCTGCCGTAAGACATCGGTCTGGATCGCCTCCATCGCGTCCTCCTCCCGCGCCTGCAGGCGCCCGACCGTCGCGATCGGCTCGACGTCGGTGCGCGGTTCCGGCGGCGCGGTCGCCCGTGCCTGGCCGTAGGCGAGGCAGCCTTCAACCCCCTGGGCGATCAGCTGGGCGCGGTAGTCGGCTCCCTCTTCGGTCGGGTGCAGGTCGTCGGCCTGCATCAGGTCGGGACGGGAGAAGACGGTCGCCTGCCAGTCGGGCACCTGGGTCCCCGGCCGCGAGGCGGCGAATTCGGCCACCACCTGGTTCTTGCCGGTGTCGTCGACCCCGCCGGGGTGAAGGCCGTGGATCGTCGGCACCACCATGCAGCGATTGCCGACGATGCCGGCCACCTTGGCCAGGTTTTCGGCGAGGATCTCCGGATAGGCCGGGTTGTCGTTGGTGCCGGCATCGAAGACGATCACGTCCATCGACGGGTCGTAGCTTTCCTGGAAGAGGTCGAAGATCTGGTAGCTGTTGTAGCCGCCAACCGCGTTGATCGTCAGTTCGACCCCCGGCAGATAGCGGCTCAGGTAGGGCGAGGTGAGCTCCTCGAGGCTGTCGCCGACGACGAGGACGTGCGGCGCCGCCCTGGCCTCCGCCGCGGGCGCCAGGCAGAGGCCGAGGAGCATGAGCAGGAGCGCCAGTCGCCGCACGAAGGTGTTTCTACACCACCCATAGACTGCCGCGGGTGCCCGCCGCCACCCGGCTCTCGCTTGCCGGCAGCGCCATCGTCGCTGCCCTGCTCCTCCCCGGCTGCGGAGGCGGCGACTCGGACTCGACCGTCGAGATGACGATCACCGGGCCGACGACGACCGCGGCCGCGGAGCAGCCGCGCCCCACGTCCAAGGGCCGCCCGGTCCCCGGCGGCAACCTCTGCCAGAGCCAGCTCGGCAGCTTCGTCGGCTCGCTGGACGGCCTGCGCCGCCGCCTCGCCGTCGGCGTCACCTACGACCAGTACGTCGCCGAGGTGCGGGGGATCCGCTCCACCTACGGCGAGATCCCCTTCGAGCGGCTGCGGGTCGACTGCCTCGCCGCCGTCGGCACCCCGAGCGAGAAGGCCTTCAACCGCTACATCGAAGGCGCCAACGACTGGGGTGAGTGCGTCTCCGAGGTCGGCTGCGAAACGGCGACGATCGAACCGATCCTGCAGCGCCGCTGGCGGATCGCCTCCCGCTTCCTCTCCGAAGCGCGCGAGGGACTGGGCAAGCTCGGGGCCCGGTCCTGAAAAGCGTCGGGGCCGCCCTTAGGCGACCCCGACCTGGTGCATAGGGACGAACGCGGGAACTGCGATCGGGCGGGACAAGACCCGACTCCCGACGACTCGCCGGTGCCCGGGGTGGATTCCGCCGGGCGCCCGAACCAGTGCGGCGCCTAGCGGCCCTGCACCTCCAGAGTCCCATCAAGCATGTGAATCAAGTTAGGACCACCTCCTTTCTCTGGTCAGACGATTGAAGCAAACCGGGAGGTCGGGCTTCTTCAGCCGGCAGGAGGCGCCGCACGGCCCATGGATCGGATGGGTTTACCAATCTTCAGCCGGGTACTGAAGGTGCATGTCAACCGGATTGATCGTCGCCATAGTCGTCGTTGCCCTGATCCTGCTGGTGCTGGCCCTGATGGCCGCGCGTCGCGCCAAGGCAAAGCGCGAGCTGCGCCGCGAACGGATGGGCGAACAGGCCGGCGGCCACCGCCAGGAGGCCGACGTCCACGCGACCAAGGCGCAGGACCACGAGGAGCAGGCGAGGGAGGCCGCCGAACGCGCCGAGCGCGAGCGCGAGCTGGCCCAGCGCCACGGGGAGAAAGCCGACGACCTCGAGCGCAAGCTCTAGGTCAGAACAAGGGGGAGTCAGATGGTTATCGGCGCGGTAATAGGAATCTGTGTCCTGCTGTTGATCCTCGGTTTCCTGGTTCCGCGGCTCTCGAACCAGGCCAAGCGCGGCAGCGACAAAGGCTTCGCCCTGGGCCAGCGCGCCGGCAGCAAGGCTCCCGGGCCGATCAGCCGCCTGGTCGGCAAGTCCCTCGGGAAATCCCAACGCGCCACCGACAAGAGCCACTCGGCCGGCAAGACGGCGCGGCACAAGCTGCCTTTCTGAGCTGCGATATCTCTACGCCTGCCAAGCGGCCCTGAGCTCGCCGAGCAGGGTCTCCAGCGAGGGCAGCGCTTCGTCGCGCGGGGAGATGTGCGCCTGCTGCTGCGGCCAGGGGATCTCCAGGGCGGGGTCGTCCCAGCGGCAGCCGAGCTCGTCGCTGAGGTCCCAGTAGTGGGAGACGGCATAGACGTGAGTCGAGGGCTCGTGGAAGTAGAAGCCGTGGGCGACGCCGTTGGGAATCGTGATCGCGGTGGGCCGCTCGGCGGAGAGCTCGACGCAGGCCGCGGCGCCGGCGGTCGGGGATTCCTCGCGGAGGTCCCGCAGGCCGATCGTGGCGCGGCCGCGGACGACGGTCAGGTAGTCGTCGTGGCGCGGGTGGACGTGGACCCCGCGCAGGACGCCGGCCTCTGAATGGGCAGCGTTCCACTGGATCGGGGCGACGCCGGTATCCCACTCCTCGCGGTAGAGCTCGATGAAGGTGCCGCGGTCGTCGCTGTGCGGCTCGAGCGGGGTGAGGCGCAGGTCGTGGGGCAGGGAGCCGACGACGGGGGCGACGGTCGGATCGGCGCTCACCCCGCCACCGCCTCGGTGCCGGTCAGCGCGATCATCCCGGCGACGGCTTCGACGATCGCCACGGCGTCGGCCGCAGAGCTGCGCGGCGGCGGGCCGCCCTGGAGATGCTCGACGAAGGCGCGCAGCTCGGCCAGCAGCGGCATCTCGTCGCCGATCGGCCGGCGCTCGACCGAGTGGGCATCGATCCGCCCGGCGCGGCCGACCACGACCGCGCCCGCTTCGGCCCCGTCGAGCTGGGCGACGCCGCCCTCGCAGACCAGCCGCAGCTCGCGGCGGTGCGCGGGCGCGACCGCCGAGACCTCGACGACGAGCCAGGGCGAATCGCCGAGGATGGCGGTGAGGCCGGCGATCTCCCCGTCGACCAGCTCCGGGACGGCGCTGCGCGGCTGCGGCACCTCGCCGAGGACCTCGAGCGCGATCGCGATGTCGTGGGGGGCGTGGATCCAGACGGTGTTGACGTCGCTGTAGCGGTGGCCGAGGGTGACCCGGCGGCTGTGGATGCCCACCGGAGCGCCGAGCTCTCCCGAGCGGGCGATCCGGGCCAGCTCCAGCACGCCGGGGTGGTAGCGCCACTTGTCCATCACGAAGAGGCGGTCGGGGGCGGCCTCGGCGAGGCCGCGGGCGGCGGCGACGTCGTTGGTGAGCGGCTTCTCGACGAAGACCGGCACGCCCAGCTCGAGCGCTTCGCCCACCACCTCGGCATGGGTGGCGGTCGGGGTCGCCACCACCACCCCGTCGACCTCGCCGAGCGCGGCGATCTCGGGGACGATCTCGCTCGCCTTCCCCTCGCGGGCGCGCTCGACGCTCGTCTCGGAGCGGGCGACCACCGGCACCTCGCAGCCGAGCGAGAGCAGGTCGCGGAGGATGTGGCGGCCCCAGCGCCCGCATCCAAGCAATGCCACCCGGGGCCCGTCTGCCTTTCGACTGGTTAGCAAGCTAGACGGAAATCTCGTTGACGATCACTGGCCGCCGATGATAAGGGCGCACCCCCTGCGGTGGATAGGGTGACCGTGTGATCCGCCTGCCCGCAGCGAGCGATCCCGAGGTCTCGGTGATCGTCCTCCTCGACGGCGCGGTAGAGCTGGCCGAGCGCGCTCTGCGGGCGCTGGCCGCCAGCGATCCCGGCGTGGCCACCGAGGTCGTGCTCCTACTCAACGACCCCGGCGAGGAGCTGGAGGAGTTCGTCCGCGGCTCGACGACCGGCGGGAAGGTGGTCCTCTGTCGCGCCAACGCCGGCCCCGGCGTCGGCTGGAACCTCGGCACCGCCGTCGCCGCGGCGCCGCGGCTGATGACGATGCACGAGGACTCCGAGCCGCAGCCCGGCTGGTTGCGGCCGCTCTGCGAGACGATGGAGGAGACCGGCGCCGGCGCGGTCGGGGCCCGGCTCTTCAACGCCGACGGCAGCGTCCAGAACTGCGGCTGGGTCCTCTTCTCCGACGCCGCCCACCAGACCATCACCGCGGCGACCGCGCCCGAGGTGGTCGCGGCGGGCGAGCCGACGCCGGCCGACATGCTGAGCGGCGCGGCGATGCTGGTCGACCGCGAGGCGGCGGAGGCCGCCGGCGGCTGGGACGAGCGCTTCCACCCCGCCGTCTACATGGACATCGACATCTCGACGGCGATGTGGAGCCTCGGCAGGCCGGTCCTCAGCGTGCCGGGCTCGCGCGTGGTCCACGCCAGCGGCACCTTCGACAGCCGCCCCGACTCGCTGGTGACCGGGCCGCGCCTGCGCCTCTTCCTCTTCGAACGCAACCGCCACCTCTTCACCGACAAGTGGCCCTTCGTGCGCGACCTGGCGGAGGCGCCGACCGACGCCGAGCCGAAGACGATCAGGGACGCGGTGCAGGCGGCGCTCGTGCACACGCGGGCGAGGTGGGAGCGGGTGCGCGCCGGGGAGGCACCGCCCACCCCGGCTCCGCGGCCGGAGCCCCGCTTCACCGGCGTCGTCCCAGAGCCCGTCATCGCCGACGGGGAGGGCAGCTACCGGGTCGCCCCCGAGGTCGAGTCGGCGCTGCGGGCGGCCGAGCGGGAGCTGACCGACGAGTACCTGCGCTGGCTGATCGGGCGAGAGGACGAGGTCAGCGGCCACCTCGCCGAGGCGCACGACGCCCTCGCCCACCAGCGCCGCGACATCGAGACCCTGAACCAGGCGATCGAGGACCTCCGCCGGCACAACCAGGAACTCTCCACCACCCTCGACGGGCTCCTCACCAGCAGGACCTGGCGCCTGCGCACCCGCGCCGCCCGCCTCCTCGGCCGCGACTGAAGCTTCTTCCACTGCCCTGCCGGGTATGAGCCCTAGGCAATGGAGGCCAGTGCCAGGGCGGAACCGGCTCTAGGAGGAGGAGAAGCGCTGCGGGAGCGGGCGCGGGAGCACCCTGCCGCCGTCGCCTTCGGCGTGATCGCGCTGATCGTCCTCGTCCTGGTCGCATCGAAGGGACTGCACGACGTCGCGCAGGCGTCGCTGAACGGGCTGACCCTGGGGACGGTCTACGCGCTCGGGGCGGTCGGGCTGACGCTCGTCTACGGGATCCTCCGCCTGGTCAACTTCGCCCACGGCGACTTCCTCGCCTTCGGCGCCTACATGGCCTACCTGGTCAACGTCACCTGGGAGATGCCGCTGGCAGCGGCGATCGCCTTCGCGATGGCGATGACGGCGCTGCTCGGCCTCCTCTCCGAGCGGCTGATGTGGCGGCCGATGCGCGCCAAAGGGGCGGGCTTCCTGCAGCTGCTGCTGATGGCGATCGGGCTCGCCTTCGTGATCCGCTCCTTCATCCAGTGGTTCTGGGGGACCGAGATCCGGACCCTCGACGTCAACGTCGTCGACAGCGTCGAATTCCTCGGCCTGCGGATCGGGCAGACCGAGCTGCTGGTGGTGATCGTCGGCATCGCCGTGCTCGTCGCCGTGGCGGCGATCGTCCGCTTCACGATGCTCGGCAAGCGGATGCGGGCGCTCTCCGACGACATGGCCCTGGCCGAGGTCGCCGGCATCGACACCCGCCGCGTCATCCTCTTCACCTGGATCTTCTCCGGCGCCCTCGCCGGGCTGGCGGGGACGCTCGCCGGGGCGCTGACCAACCTGCGGCCCGAGCTCGGCTTCGAGCTGCTGCTGCCGATCTTCGCCGCGGTCATCCTCGGCGGCATCGGCAACCCCTTCGGGGCGCTCGTCGGCGGGCTCGTGCTCGGCGTCGTGATCGAGCTCTCGACCCTCGTCGTCGAGCCGCGCTGGAAGATCACCTTCGGCTTCGTCGCCCTGATCATCGCTCTGATCGTCCGCCCGCAGGGCATCTTCGGGAGGGCCAAGGGCGTATGACCGAGCTGCCGCTGGCGATCACCTTCGAGGCCTTCACCGACGTCGGCTTCTGGAGCGGCGTCCTCGTCACCGCGGGGATCTACGCGGTGGTGGCGCTGGGGCTGCAGCTCAACGTCGGCTACACCGGGATCGTCAACTTCGGCCAGGCCGGCTTCATGGCGGTCGGCGGCTACACGATGGCGATCCTCGTCCTCGAGACCGGGCTCTCGTTCTGGCTGGCGATGCCGGTCGCGATCCTGGTGACGATGGCCTTCGGGGTGCTGATCGGCCTGCCCTCGCTGCGCCTGCGCGCCGACTACTTCGCGATCGTCACCCTGGCGATGGCCGAGGTGGTGCGGCTCTCGGCGCAGAACGCGCAGGGGCTGACCGGCGGCAACAAAGGCCTCTACTGCAACTTCGAAGGCGTCAATCAGACCTGCTTCGACGACGCCTGGAAATCGTTCGCGAACCCGATCCTCGACTTCGTCGAGGGCTTCTGGCCCGACGTCGACCCGCTCTTCCCGCTGCTGCTGGTCGTCTGGGCGACGGTGGCGATCGGGATCGTCGCCCTCAACTACATCCAGCGCACCCCCTGGGGGCGGGTCTTAAGGGCGATCCGCGAGGACGAGGACGCCGCCCGGGCGCTGGGCAAGAACACCCTCCTCTACAAGCTGCAGTCGCTGGCGATCTCGGCCCTGCTCGGCGCGCTGTCGGGCTTCTTCCTGGCGCTCTTCCTGACCACGATCCAGCCCGACGACTACGAGCCGATCGTGACCTTCTACGCCTTCGGCGTGCTGGTGCTCGGCGGACTGGCCAGCTACGGCGGCGTCGCGGTCGGGGCGGTGGTCCTCTGGACCCTGCTGGAAGGGATGCGCTTCGTGGAGCTGGGGATCAGCGAGGAGCGCACCGCGGCGCTGCGCTTCGCCCTGGTCGGCCTGGTCCTGATCCTGCTGATGGCCTTCCGCCCGCAGGGCCTGTTCGGCAAGAAGGAGGAGATGGTCCTTGGCCGCTGAGCGCGACAGGGGGCGGCCGCTGCTCGCAGTCGAGGGCGTGGTCAAGCGCTACGGCGGCATCCACGCCGTCGACGGCGCCGCCTTCGACGTCGAGGCGGGCTCGGTGACGGCGCTGATCGGGCCCAACGGGGCCGGCAAGACGACGCTGTTCAACCTCGTCACCGGCTTCGCGCCGCCGGACCGCGGCTCGGTCCGCTTCGACGGCGAGGAGGTCGCCCAGCTGCCCTCCTACGCGATCGCCCGCCGCGGCATGGTGCGGACCTTCCAGCTGACCCGGGCGCTGGCGGCGATGCCGGTGATCGACAACATGATGCTGGCGGCGCCCGACCAGCCCGGCGAGCGGCTGCGCAACGTGCTGCTGCGGCCGCGGGCGGTGCGCGCCCGCGAGCGCGAGGTCCGCGAGCAGGCGGAGGAGCTGCTTGATGTCTTCGGCCTACGCGAGAAGGCGGACGACTACGCCGGCACCCTCTCTGGCGGCCAGCGCAAGCTGCTCGAGCTGGCCCGGGCGCTGATGGTGCGGCCGCGGATGCTGCTGCTCGACGAGCCGATGGCGGGGATCAACCCGACGCTCGGCCGCCGCCTGCTCGACCACATCCAGCGCCTGCGCGCCGAGGAGGGGATGACCTTCCTCTTCGTCGAGCACGACATGGAGGTGGTGATGAACCACTCCGACCGCGTGATCGTGATGGCGGAGGGACGGGTGATCGCCGCCGGCGAGCCGCACGAGGTGCGCTCCGACCCCGCCGTCGTCGACGCCTACCTGGGGAGCCCGGCGTGAGCGCGGCGGGCGGCACGGGGGTCACGGGCGAGAAGGCCCCGCTGCTCGTCGCCGAGGAGCTGGTCGCCGGCTACCTGCCCGAAGTCGACATCCTCAACGGCGCCTCGCTGGCGGTGCCGGAGGGGGCGATCGCGACCGTGGTCGGCCCCAACGGCGCCGGCAAGTCGACGTTGATCAAGACGATCTTCGGCCTGCTGCGGCCGCGCGGCGGGCGCGTCACCCTGCGCGGCGAGGACCTCACCGGCCTGGCGCCGCACTCGATCACGCGGCTGGGGATGAGCTACGTCCCCCAGCTCGACAACGTCTTCCCCTCGCTGAGCGTCGAGGAGAACCTCGAGATCGGCTCGCTGCGACGGGCGGAGACGCGGGAGCGGATCGAGGCGATGTACGAGCTCTTCCCGCGGCTGGCCGAGCGGCGCGGGCAGGCGGCGGGGACGATGAGCGGCGGCGAGCGCCAGATGCTGGCGATGGCACGGGCGCTGATGCCCGATCCCCATGTCCTGCTGCTTGACGAGCCTTCTGCCGGCCTCGCCCCCGCCTTCGTCGAGCAGATCTTCGACCAGGTCGGCGAGATCAACCGCGCCGGCGTGACCGTGGTGATGGTCGAGCAGAACGCCCGCCGGGCCCTGTCGATGTCGGACCTCGGCTACGTCCTCGACCTCGGCGCCAACCGCTTCCAGGGCAGCGGCCGCGAGGTGCTCGACGACCCCAAGGTCGCCGAGCTCTACCTCGGCGGCACGGCCCGGATCGACCGCGCCGAGGCCTGACAGCCGGCGTTCGTCCTTAGTACCCCCACCGGGACACCAAGGACGAACGCCGAAGCCCTATTCGTCCGCTTTCACCTCGACGGTGTCGACTTTCTGCAGCTCCCCGTCTTTGAATTCGGAGATGTCGTAGATGTAGCGGCTGAGGTCGCCGTTCTCTTCCCAGTCGATCGGGCCGGAGGCGCCTTCGTAGTCGATGTCCTCGCCTTTTTCGAGCGCTTCGATCGCCTGCGGCAGCTCCTCGAACGTGTACTTCGCTCCGCCCGGGCCGGTCACGTCGACGATCGCCTCGGCGATCTCGGGACCCTCGGTCGAGCCGGCCGCGACCGCGCCCAGGTAGCAGAGGATCACGTTGTCGAAGACGTTGGCGTCGAACAGGTTGCGCGGCGGCCCCGGTGCCTGTTCGTATGCTTTCTCGAAGGCCTGGGGCGCTTCGCCGGCGAAGGCGCCCGGCGCCGTCCCCTGCATTCCCTCGGTGATGTCGGTCCCGACCAGCCCGGTCAGTTCGCTGGTGCTGAGGCCGTCGGTGATGAACGTTTTCGTCGGCTCCCAGTTCTCGGTCCGCGCCAGGGCCGGGCCCAGCTTCGCGAACGTTTCCGGGAAGTCGATGATCACGTAGTTGTCGGGGTTGCCCGAGGTCAGCGTGTTGGCCTCGGAGTTGTAGCTCGGCTGTTCGGGGTCGTAGATGACCTTCTCGGCAACGGTCGCGCCGCGCTCTTCCAGTTCCGCCTCCAGCGAGTCGGCGAAGCCGGTCCCGTAGAGGTCGTTGCGGGCGCCGATGTTGATCGTCTTGCCCTGCAGGCTGCCGAGCTCTTTTTCCATCCGGTCGGCGAGGGCCTTGCCCTGCAGGCCGTCGGGCGGGGCGGTGCGGGCGAAGAGCCCTTCGTCGTCGAGGTCGGAGAGCGCGTCCGCGGTCGAGGCGGGCGAGACCAGCAGCACCTCTCCCGGCACGGTCACCGACCGCGCCACCGCGACGGTTCCCGTAGAGGGGTAGTCGCCGGAGATGCAGGTCGCCCCGTCGGCGATCAGTTTGCGCGCAGCCTGGACGCCGCCCTGGTCGTCGGAGGCGCCGTCCTCGGTGACCAGCTCGACCGTCTGTTCGGCACCGGCTTTTTTGATCGCCGCGTCGATTTCGTCGAGCGCCAGCTCGCCGGCCTTCTGGCCGGCTGCCCCGTAGGGCGAGAGGTCGCCGGTCAGCGGCACCAGGTTCCCGATCACCAGGTCGAGCTGCCCTCCGGCTCCGCCGCCACCGCCGCCGTCGTCGTCGCTGTCTCCACAGGCGACGACACCGACCGACAGGACGAACATCGCCAATGCCACGAACAACATCTTGGATCGCTTCACGAGACCTCCTTTGACCCCGGCGGTCCTCCCCAGGGGCCCACCTTTACCGGTACCTGAAGCTCATACCCAGAAGTGGCGGCGGGAATCCTGCGCGCGTCGCGAGGGGGCTTAGGGGGAGACCGGGGTGGCGGGGGGCGCCCCGGTCTTCAGCAGCGTCGCCAGGTAGATGACGACCGGGGCGCGGCCGCGGTTGGCGGCTTCGTGGATGTCGGAGGGCTGCTCGACCAGCCACTGGCCGGCGCGGATGCGGGCGGTCTGGCCGGCCCTTATGACGCGGACGAGGCGCGCTCGCTGGTCGGACTCGCCTTCGCGGACGGCGGCGGAGCCGCGGCGCACCGTGTAGGTGAGGGTGCCGGACTCGATGCGGGAGATCTGGGTCCCGAGGTGGTGGTGGAGCGCCAGCTTCGCCCCCGGCTCGACTTCGACCCGGCTCAGCACCATGGTCCGATCCGGGGCGCCCCTGACGGCGCTGGTCTGGGCGAGAGCGGAGCGCACCGCGGTCGGTTCCTCCGGCCCGGCCTCCGCCAGGGCGCCCGGGAGCAGCGCGCCGAGCGCGAAGACCGCGAGGAGAGCGGCGGCGAGGGAGAGGCGGGAGCAGGCCGCGGTGGGCACGGTCGGGCAGCCTAGGCCGATGGCCGGACCGACTCCTCCGCCTCCGTATCCGCCTCCTCGCGGCGGTAGCGGAGGAACTCCTTGATCCCGATCTGGATCGCCGCCGCGGTCGGGATCGCGACGAGGGCGCCGAGGATCCCGAAGAGGGTGCCGCCGAAGAGGGCGGCGACCACGACAACGAAGGGGTCGAGGTCGACGGCGCGGCTCTGGATGCGCGGCTGCACCACGTAGTTCTCGAACTGCTGGTAGGCGACGGCGAAGCCCGCCCAGACGATCGTGTCGATCGGGAAGTCGTTGAACAGCGTCACCAGCAGGACCAGGAAGGCGCCGATCGTCGCCCCGATCAGCGGGATCAGGTCGAAGACGGCGACGACCATCGCCAGCGCCAGCGGCGCCGGAACGCCGAGGATCGTCAGCATCACGAAGGCGGCGGTGCCGGCGATAAAGGCCTGCAGCAGGGCGCCGCCGACGTAGCTCGAGACCGCCTGGGCCATCGCGTAGAGGGCGCGGCGCAGGACCTTCGCCTCCTTTTCGGGGCGGGTGCGCAAAAAGGCGTCGACCCAGGCCGGCCCGCGGGCGACCATGAACATGCTGAGGATGAGGATCGTCACCCCGGCGAAGATCGCGGTGACGATCCAGGAGCCGAAGTCGGCGAGCGCGCCCGGGGCGTCGCCGAGGGCGCTGGTGCTGGACTCTTCGGCGAAGTCTTCGACCTTGCCGGTGACGTTGAAGTTCTCGTTGATCTCGCGCAGCTGGCTGTTGTTTTCGATCGTCTCGGTCAGTTCTTCCGCGTAGCGCGGCATGTCGTTGACGAGATCGGAGGCGGCCTCCACCCCGGGCGGGATCAGGATCGCCCCGATCCCGACCGGCAGCAGGACGATGGCCCCATAGACGATCGCGATCGCAAACCCCCGCCGCATGTGCTGCGAAAGCACAGCGACCGGCGCCGCCGCGACCAGCGCGACGAACAACGCGATCACCAGATAGCCGATCGGCGTCCGCAGCCGCCAGAGGATCAGCAGCGCCAGCGC
>DASUQZ010000005.1:0-2385 GCA_036280335.1 Solirubrobacterales bacterium | reverse complement strand
CCCAACGCCGCGTTCAGTCGATCAGCCGCGCGCGCATCCGCGCCACCGCCACGCGCCAGGTGGTCAGCGCGAAGGCGACGAGGAAGCCGAAGCGCAGCAGGTCCTCCCACTCGAAGCCGAAGGCGCCGCCGCGGACCAGTTCGACCAGCTGGTGCAGGGGGTTGAGCTGCGCCACCACCTGCACCCCCTCGGGGAGGCCGTCGATCGGGAAGAAGGTGCCGGCGACGAGGAAGAGCGGCGTCACGAAGAGCGCGGTGACGTAGTTGAACTGGTCGATCTTGGCGACCGTCGCCGCCATCGCCACGCCGAAGCCGGCGAAGCCGAGGGCGGTGACGAAGCAGAAGAGCGGCACCAGCAGCATCCCCGGCTCCGGGTCGAGGCCGAAGGCGATCGTGACCAGGAGCGGGACGCAGCCGTAGGTGCCGGAGCGGATCGCGATCCAGAGCATCTCGGCGCTGACCAGCTCCTCGACGTCGACCGGGGCGGCGAGGATCGCGTCGTAGGTGTTCTGGAAGCGGTGCTTGACGAAGGTGCCGAACATCGACGGCAGCGCGCTGGAGAAGATCACCGCCGTCGCCACCATGCCGGTGCCGACGAACTCGATGTAGGGGATGCCGTCGACTTCGTCGACCAGGGTGGCGCTGAGGCCGAGCCCGAAGGCGAGCAGGTAGACGACCGGTTCCAGGACGCTGGAGAAGGTCGTCCCCTTCCAGTAGGTGCGGAAGTTGGCGACCTCGCGGCTCATCACCCCGGCGATTGCCGCCCGTTCGAGGCGGCGCAGCTTGCGCGGCATCGACTGCGCGGCGGGCGCCTGGGCCGAGGCCTCCATCACTCCGCCTCCTCTCCGGTCAGCAGCACGAAGACGTCCTCCAGCGAGGCGGCGCGGACGACGGCGTCCTCGGGAATCTCCCCGTCGGCCCGCTCGGAGCCGACGATCGCGATCGCCGGCCCGGCCGGGCGCACCGAGAGCCCCCTCGACTCCGCTTCGGCCCGGGCCTCCGCCAGCCGGTCGGGCGGGCCGTAGACCTCGGCGGTGAGGCGGCCGGCGTGCTCGCTGATCAGCTCACCCGGACGGCCGCGGCTGATGATCCTGCCCTGGTGCATCACCGCCACCTCGTCGGCGAGCCGCTCGGCCTCCTCGATGTAGTGGGTCGACATCAGGATCGTCGTCCCGCGCGCTTTGAGGTCGCCGATCAGCGTCCACAGCTCGGTGCGGATCTGCGGGTCGAGGCCGACGGTCGGCTCGTCGAGCAGGACCAGCCGCGGCTCGTGCACGAGGCCGCGGGCGAGCAGCAGCCGCCGCCGCATCCCGCCGGAGAGCTCGTCGACGGCGTCGCGGCGGCGCTCCTGCAGGCGGGCGATGGCGAGCGCTTTCTCCACCGCCGCGCCGACGTCGGGCACCCGGTAGAGGCGGGCGAAGATCGCCAGGTTGTCCTCGACGGTGACGTCGACGTCGAGGTTGTCGAGCTGGGGGACGACTCCCATCAGGCCGCGGGCGGTCTTCGCTTCGGCGGGCAGCTCGTGGCCGAGCACGCGCAGCTCGCCCGAGTCGGCGATCGCCTGCCCGGTCAGCATCCGCATCGTCGTCGACTTGCCGGCGCCGTTGGGCCCGAGCAGCCCGAGGCAGATCCCCTCCGGCACCTTGAGGTCGAGCCCGTCGACCGCCGCGATCGGGCCGAAGGTCTTGACCACGTCGCGTAGCTCGATCGCCGCCATGACCTGATGCTGGCAGACTGGCGCCGATGCTCGACGAGCGCTGGATCCGGTCGCTGCACGTGGAGTCGATGCGCCGCTCAGACCTGCACCGCGAGCGCGAGCCGCACGTGCTCTTCCAGGCCTCGACGATCGGGGCGCTGCTCGACGGCGCCTTCGAGGGGGACCTCAGCTTCGCCGAGCTGGCCGAGCACGGCGACCTGGGCCTGGGGACGCTCGACCACCTCGACGGCGAGATGGTCGCGATCGACGGCGAGTTCTTCCGCGCCGACGTCGACGGGCGCCTCACCCGGATCGCACCCGAGGAGAGGACGCCGTTCGCGGTCGTCACCCGCTTCGAGCCGACCGTCGACGAGCAGCTCCCGGCCGAAGAGCTCTCCCATGAGGATCTGCTGGCGCGGATCGACGCCCTCGTTCCGGCGGGCGCCTCCTCCTGCGCGGTTCGCCTCGACGGCCGCTTCGGCCTCGTCCGCGCCCGCTCGGTGCCGCGGCAGGAGCCGCCCTACCGTCCCCTGACCGAGGTCGTCGCCGAGCAGCACGTCTTCGAGCTGCGCGACGTCGAGGGGACGATGGTCGGCTTCCGCTTCCCGGCCTACGCGGAGGGGATCGAGGTCGGCGGCTACCACCTGCACTTCGCCGGCGCCGACCGCGGCCGCGGCGGCCACGTCCTCG
>DASUQZ010000004.1:0-4759 GCA_036280335.1 Solirubrobacterales bacterium | reverse complement strand
AGCGTCGTCTTGCCGGCGCCGTTGGGACCGATGATCGCCACCAGCTCGCCGGGGCCGGCAGCGAGCGAGACGCCCTTCAACGCCTCTCGGGCGCCGTAGCGCTTGACGATGTCCCGGGCCTGCACGCGGGGAAAGCTACTGGCCGCCTTCCGTAAACTCGAAGCGATGGCCTTTCCAAGTACCCGCCTGCGCCGGATGCGGCGCACCGACACGCTGCGCGGCTTCGTCCGCGAGACCGACCTGTCGGCGGCGCACCTGATCCAGCCCGCCTTCGTGGTCGCGGGGGAGGGGGTGCGCGAGGAGGTGCCGTCGATGCCCGGCATCGAGCGCTTCTCGATCAACAACCTGGTCGAGGAGGCCGGCGAGATCGCCGCCGCCGGGATCGGCGCGCTGATGCTCTTCGGCGTCCCCGCCGCCAAGGACGACTTCGGCTCCGGTGCCTACGACGACGAGGGGATCGTGCAGATGGCGGTCCGCGCCCTCAAGGAGGCGCACCCGGACCTGATCGTGATGACCGACGTCTGCCTCTGCGAGTACACCTCGCACGGCCACTGCGGCGTCATCCGCGAGGGCAGCCGGGAGGTCGACAACGACGTCACCGTCGAGCTGCTGGCCAAAACCGCGATCTCCCACGCCGAGGCCGGCGCCGACGCGGTCGCCCCGAGCGACATGATGGACGGCCGGATCGGCTCGATCCGCTACCAGCTCGACGAGGAGGGCCACTCCGGCGTGCCGATCGTCGCCTACAGCGCCAAGTACGCCTCCGCCTTCTACGGTCCCTTCCGCGACGCCGCCGAGTCGACGCCGCAGCACGGCGACCGCCGCGGGTACCAGATGGATCCGGCCAACGCGGCCGAAGCGGTGCGCGAGGCCGAACTCGACCTCGAGGAGGGCGCCGACATGCTGATGGTCAAGCCGGCCCTTCCATACCTGGACGTGGTGCGCCGGGTCAAGGACACGACCGGCGCCCCGGTTGCCGCCTACCACGTCTCCGGCGAGTACTCGATGCTGAAGGCGGCCGCCGCCAACGGCTGGATCGACGAGCGCGCCGCCGTGGTCGAGGCGCTGACCTCGATCCGCCGCGCCGGTGCCGACGCGATCGTCACCTACTACGCGAAGGAGGCCGCCGCATGGCTTCGGTGAAGGTCCCGCAGTCGAAGGCGCGCAGCCGCAAGGACGGCTCGGCGATCCCGCTCGACGAGACCGACAAGCGGCTGATGAACCTGCTGCAGTCGAACTTCCCGCTCGACCCCGAGCCGTTCGCGCTGGTCGCCGCGGAGGCGGAGCTCGATCTCGCCGACGTCCTCGCCCGCACCCGTCGCCTGCTCGACGGGCGGATCATCCGGGAGATCACGCCGATCTTCGACACCCGCGCGCTCGGCTACGAGTCGATGCTGGTGGCGGCGAAAGTCGACTCCGAGCACCCGCAGCGGGCGGCGAAGATCGTCAACGCCCACCCCGGCGTCTCCCACAACTACCTGCGCACCCACGACTTCAACCTCTGGTTCACGATCGCCACCCCGCCGGACTCGAAGCTCGGGCTGAAGGGGACGCTGGAAGCGCTGATGGAGGAGACCGGGGCGGAGTCGATGCGGGAGCTGCCGACCCTGACCCTCTTCAAAATCAACATGAACCTGGAGATGGAGAAGGGCACCGACGCCCTCGCCGCCCCGGTCGAAGCCGCGCCGCCGCGCGAGCTCGAACCGCAGCCCTACGACGAGGACGACATCGCCCTGATCCGCGCCCTGCAGGGGCCGATGGACGCGGTCGCCCGTCCCTACGACGCGGCCGCCGCCGAGCTGGGGATCTCGACCGAGGAGCTGCTCGACCGCCTGCGTGGCATGGTCGACCGCAAGATCCTCCGCCGCGTCGCCGCGATCCTCTACCACCGCCGCGCCGGCTTCTCGGCCAACGGGATGGGCGTCTGGAAGGTGCCCGAGGACGAGATCCTCACCACCGGGGCGAAGATGGCCTCCTTCCGCGGCATCTCCCACTGCTACCAGCGCCCCACCTACGAGGACTGGCCCTACAGCGTCTTCACGATGGCCCACGGCCGCTCGAAAGAGGAGTGCGACGCGATCCTCGACTCGATCGCCGCGGAGTGCGGGATGGGCCCGGACGATCGCGCCACCCTCTACTCCTCGACCGAGTACAAGAAGATCCGCCTCCACTACTTCACCGAGGACTACGCCCGCTGGGAGGCCGAGCATTCGTGAGCTTCAGCTGTTCCTTCTCGGCGTCTAGCAACGAAAAGGAACAGGCCAACGGATGACCGACCTATTCGAGCGGGCGCAGGAGGTTCTGCCGGGCGGGGTGAACTCGCCGGTGCGGGCGATGCGCCAGATCGGCCGCGACCCGATCTTCATCGAACGCGGCGAAGGCTGCCGGCTGTTCGACGTCGAGGGCAACGGCTACCTCGACTGGGTCGGCTCCTGGGGGCCGATGATCCTCGGCCACGCCGAGCCCGCGGTGGTCGCGGCGGTGATCGAAGCGGCCAAGCGCGGCACCAGCTTCGGCGCGGCGACCCTCGAGGAGGTGCGGTTGGCCGAGGAGGTGGCGGCGCGGATGCCGTCGGTGGAGATGGTGCGGATGACCAGCTCCGGCACCGAGGCGGCGATGAGCGCGGTACGGCTGGCGCGGGCCGTCACCGGCCGCGAGGTCGTCGTCAAGTTCGCTGGCGCCTACCACGGCCACTCCGACGGGCTGCTGGCCGACGCCGGCTCGGGGCTGGCGACGCTGGGCGTGCCGGGAACGCCGGGGGTGACCGCGGCGCAGGCGGCCGGGACCGTGGTGGTGCCGTGGAACGACCGCGAGGCGGTGAGCCGGGCGCTGGCCGAGCACGACGTGGCGGCGCTGCTGGCCGAGCCGATCGCCGCCAACATGGGCGTCGTCCCTCCGGCCGGCGGCTACCTCGAGTTCCTCCGCGAGGCGACCCGGGAGGCCGGGGCGCTGCTGGTCTTCGACGAGGTGATCACCGGCTTCCGCGTCGCCCGCGGCGGCGCCCAGGAGCTTTTCGGCGTGGAACCCGACCTGACCGTGATGGGCAAGGTGCTCGGCGGCGGCCTGCCGGCGGCCGCGTACGGCGGCCCGCGCGAGCACATGGAACGGATCGCCCCGGCGGGCGACGTCTACCAGGCGGGAACGCTCTCCGGAAACCCACTCGCCGTCGCCGCCGGCCTGGCGACGCTGGAGCAGCTCGACGCCGCCGCCTACGAGCGCCTCGGCGCACTGACCGACCGCCTCGCCACGGGCTTCGCGGAGCTGGCCGCCGACCGCCCCCTCCAGGTCGCCTCAGCCCCCGGCCTGGTCACGCTCTTCTTCAGCCCGGTCCCGGTCGTCGACTTCGCCTCCGCGACGGCCTGCGACGTCGACGCCCACGCCCGCTTCTGCCGGGCGCTGCTGGAGCGCGGGGTCTACCCGCCCCCGGCCCAGTACGAGGCCTGGTTCGTCTCGCTCGCCCATGACGAGGCCACGATCGACAAGACCCTCGAAGCCGCCGCCGAATCCCTCGACGAGGCACTGGCGTGAGTGTCGACTTACGTGTCCACGGGGGTCAAGAACTCGACACCTCGCGTCATGGCTGAGCCCGCCGCCGCCCTCCAGGCGCTTGCCGACCAGCTCCGTAGCGAGGACACGCCGATCTCCTCGCACGTCGTCGACCCGACCGAGCGGCCCGAGCTCGGAGAGCTCACCGGCTCCGCCGAGCACGCCCTCGTCGTCGAGGCCGTCCGGGAGGGCTACCTCCTCCACTACGAGCAGCCGCGCCTCCTCGCCGGCCACGACCCCGACCTCGCCCTCCTCGCCGGCGACTACCTCTACGCCCTCGGCCTCGACCGCCTCGCAGCCCTCGCCGACACCCGCGCCGTCGCCATCCTCGCCGACCTGATCACCACCTGCGCCCGCCTCCAGGCCGAAGGAGACACCGCTTCGATCCCGGCGCTGTGGCGCGAAGCCGCAGGGCAGATTGCCACTGGCTCGCGCTAACGCCGCCGGACAGCTTCGCGTAGCTCCCGGAAGACCCGTTTCGTTCTCTCTTCGTGAATCGGCGCTTCCCTGTCGAACCAGCGGAACCAGGCGTCGGCCTTCTCAAGCGCAGCACGATTCTCCGCCAACGTGATCTCGATCTTCTTATCCAATTCCTCTCGCGTCATAGCTCCACAGCCTCTTCGACAGCAGACAACACCATTCTACCTGACGCCCTTGAAGCTTTCGATTAGCTCTTCGGATCGTCTCAAGCGCTTCCGCAGATTCTCGGCTTCCTCGTGGTTCGTCTGAGCAACTCGATGCCAGAAGGAGACCTCCTCCTTGGCCTGGTCCACCGATTCCTCGGAGATCTCGAACGGTCCCGCGCGCCGGAGCCATTCCTGGTTCTTCATCCGTACCCCGATGGAGACGGCGATGAAGACGCCCCCGAACGCTAGGACGGCAGCGCCCGATATCAGCAGCAATCTCGCCGCCCAGAGGACTCCCCGGTTGTCGAAGATGTTGTCGACGAAGTCGGGGTTGCGGCTCTCGGGAAGATCAGCCGGATAGAGGCCCTTGACGAGCAGCACGATCAGGATGGCGACGACCAGCAACAGGCCCACGCCTTGGACCGCCCTCCCTGCGCTCCGAGCTCTACCCATAGAAGGCCAAGGGGCGAACGCGACGAAGTTCTCCCCCGCCCACCCGCTTCTACAGAGATTAGATAAGTGTGACGCAGGTCACACCCCTTAAGCAATAGACTTCGAAGCCCTACGCGAACCGACCTGTGGCAGAC
>DASUQZ010000003.1:0-4295 GCA_036280335.1 Solirubrobacterales bacterium | reverse complement strand
GACAAACGCACGATGCTCAGCCAGTGCCACCGACGAACGACCGAGTCCCCAAACTCAGAGGACCCGCGACCTGCGGGTTATGAGGTTTCTCGGGGGGGGTTGACCAGGCTGGTTTTTGGCTTGTTCAAGCGGTTCGAGTTGGTCCGAGTTGAACCTAGTTTCGCTCAAATTGTGACCCGTTTGTGTACCCGCGTCCTGGCCTCGGCTGCCGAGGTCCGGGGGTAGCCGCTCAGGCGGGCCAGCGCTCCGCGATGGTCTCGTCGGCGACGAAGACCTGGCGAAACTCGGCGTCCTCGATCGCACGGCGAACCGCGCCCCGGAGAACATCTTGAAGCAGGGCGACCTCGGCGAGGGCGCTCCGCTCGTCGCTGCTCTGCGGACCCTCCGGCTCGTCGTCATCTGAGGTGTCGGCGCCGGCGCTCGGACCGGCGAAGAGCTGGACGTGGGAACCGTGGACCCAATCTGAGCGACCGTCGTAGAGCCGCTCGGCGAGGTCTTCGTCAAGACCGTCGATCCCGACGTCGGCGGCGAGGGCCGGGGCGCGCTTCTTGAACTGCTGGGTCAACTCGCGGCGGCCGATCTTCAGCAGCGCCTCGATCCCGCCGACCAGGATCGGCAGCACCATGTCGGCCCAGCGCATACGGGGTGCATAGGCCATCCTCCACATCGCCCGCCGGACGCGAGGCGGCAGCTGCTCGCGGCACTCCCAGTATGCCGCCAGGAGGGCGGCGAGTTCACGTCCTTCGGGGGCGTCGAGCCACTCGCGGTCGCGGTGCAGCCGCCAAATTGACTTGTCCTCGCGGTGGACGTAGACGACGCAGCGCTGGCCGTCCTCGTAGTCGAGCAGCCGTGCCGCGTATTGGGTCGAGAAGCCGTTGTCGCGGACAAGGCGGCTGAGGGTGAGCGCATCGTCCAAAGTGCCGTCGGTGTCCCAGGCGAAGTGACGCTCCTCCAGCTCTTGGAGCGGGACCTCCTTGACGAAGGAGTAGCGCTGGCCGAACTGGCGGACCGGGACGAAGTAGTGACCGCGCGGCGTGCAGGCGTTCATCACCAACTCGGCGGTGTCCCGGTCGAGTTCACGGATGACGATGCCGCCACCGAGGTCGACCTCATCGACGAACTCGCCCGGGGCTCGCTCCTCGTCCATGCCGGGATGACGCTCCCACCTGATCGGCGGGTGGACGTAGACCTCCTCGACCGGGACGTCGGCAGACGAGTCGGCGGCGCAGACGATCAGGTCGCGCACCCTGACGATGGCGCCCGCGTTCGGCGGCCCGGCGCTGAACCGGTCCTCCAACTCCGCGCTGAGCTGATCCGCCACGGAGGCATCCTCGCGCCCCGAGGCGGACAGAAGGGCAGCTAGTCGAGCAGGTGCCGCAGCTCGTCGGCGCTGAGGTCGGCATCGCGCAGGATGCCGGCGAGGGTGCCACGACGAAGTTCCCGGTGGAGGGGAACGACGAGCGCGTGTCGGCGCCCGGTCTTCTTCAAGCGGACGTGGCTACCGCGTTGACGGACGACTTCCCAGCCCTCCTTGCGCAGCGCCTTGATCAGGCGCTCGCCGGAGACGACCGGCTGGCGCGGACTCACGCGGGTAGGGGAATCGAGCGGCGGATCACGCCGCTGTCGAGCGGTTCGCCGTCTTCGCGCAGGCCCTCGACGTAGAGAGTGACCGCCTCGCTGGCGTTCGCCATCGCGTCGTCCATGTCGTCGCCCTGGGTGTGCAGACCGGGAAGGTCGGGCGCGTAGACGTGGTAGCCACCCTCATCCTGGGGCTCGAAGACCAGCTCGATTTCTTGTGCATCTGCCATAACCGCTCCTCTCTAGCTTACGCCAGCCTGCGGGCCTGCCCGTCTAACTGGCCTCTTTCTCATCGTCGGTTGCATCGCCGTCTTCGTCGTCTTCCTCCTCGGCGAAGGCTGCCTCGGCCCAGCGGGCTCCCTGGACCGGATCGGGCGCGTAGTCGGCGTAGATTTCGGTCGTCTTGTAGTCGCGGTGGCCCATCCACTCCTGAATGGTCCGCAGCGGCGCCCCGGCCGCAGCCATCCTCGTGCCGAAGGTGTGGCGAAGGTCGTGGAAGCGAATTGAGCGGACGCCGGCCGCCTTGATCGCGTCCTTGAAGCGCTTCCTCATCTTCGAGGCGTCGAACGGTCCGCCCGTCTCGGGATGACAGAAGACGAGATCGTCGGCGCCGGTGTATTCCGAGCGCTTGAAGTGCTCTTTCAGCACCGCGGCGACGCGGGCGGGCATCGGCACCGCTCGGCTGGAGCGCTTCGTCTTCGGGGTGCCGAAGCGTCCGCGGGTGTAGTTGCGGCGGACGCGGATCAGGCTCGCCTTCCAGTCGACGTCTTTCCAGCGCAGCGCGATCAGCTCGCCCTGGCGCAGGCCGGTCATCGCGGCGGTCAGGTAGAGCGGGCGCTCGACCGGGCCGAGATCGTCGTCGGGCACCACCCGCAGGAGCGCCTCGAGTTCCTCCAGGTCGATGAAGCGAATGTCGGGATCGGCGCCGTCGGCTCGCGGTCGCTCGGCTTCGGCGACCGCGTTGGCCGGCGCCCAACCGCGCTTCACGGCGAAGGCGAAGAGGCCGTGGAGGAAGTTCAGGTGGTTGTTGATCGTCTTCGACGAGCGGCCCTGCTTCTTCATCGCCCGGACATAGCCTTCGATGTCGGCGCCTTCATAGCGGTCGGTCGTCTTCTTCGGCAGCCCCTGCTCGGCTTTGTTCAGGATGCCTTCGTAGTCCTGAATCGTGGAGGGCTTGCGTTCGAGGAAGTCACGGAGGTGGGCGATGTAGGCGTCGCCGACCTCGCGCAGCGTCAGGCGCTCCTGCGGCGTCGCCTTCACCTCGCGCATCAGCCGCCGCAGCTCCTCCTCGGCCTGGGCCTTCGTCAGTCCTTCTCGGGTGCCGGGCTGGCGCTTCGCCCCGACCTTCTTCTTGACCTGACGAGGACCGATCCGCCACCTCGCGTACCAGGAGCCGCGGTAGACGTACAACGATCCCGACCCGTAGGACCGTCGCTTCGACTCTGAATCACTCACCAGGACCACCTCCTCTAGACGCGGCCGCCGGGCGACTCGATCTGTTCGAGCCAGGCGAGGATCGACTCCCGGCGATAGCGCCGGGTCCGCCCGAGCGCGACGGTGGGGATTCGCCCTTCACGCGAGAGCTGCCAGACGTACTCGTGGGAGACGCCGAGCAGGTCAGCGACGTCGTGCGCGGTCCAGAGGCAGCCCTCGGACTCTCGACGCCCACGAAGACGATCAGCCGTCGCCATCGCAAGCCTCCTGCTGGGGCGTTGGATTGCATGTGCGGATCCACCGCGCCCGCGTAGCTCGGGTGCCGACTGCCTCGCATGGGGGGTCAAGTCGCCGGCTCGAAAAACTGTTCCCCCCGAACGGGGCGCGGACAATCCGCGCAGGCAATCCGGCGCCCGGCGAGCTAGGCGCCGGGCGGTGGGTCGGCGTGCCCACTATTCGACCCACGGGAAGACCTCCACCCACTCCCGCGGTTCACACAAGCCGGGGCAGCCATATTCAGAGCTCTTCCAAGAGACGTGCAGGTGGGCGTTGGAGCCCGCGTGCGCCGGATCGCCGTGACCCGAGTAACCGTTGTAGCCGACGAACTGGATCGCGGGGACGAGCGGGCAGACCGGCGCGGTGCCGGAGGCCCCGCAGCTGGGAATCCAGCCGAGGTCGATCGCGGCGCGCAGCGCCGTCTCGTCCCAGCCCCGGCCGGACGCGGGCACCATGTCCATCGCGGTCCCGTCGCCGTGGGTCTGATGCCCGGACTCGCGGGCGGCGGTGACGCGCAGATCGTAGTTCTCAAGCAGCCAGACCGCGTTCGGCCAGATCCGCGCGTCGACCTCCTGCGGTGAGCCGCCGCCGATCCAGAGGTCGGCCGGCAGGGGCCTGAAGGCGCGCGGGGCAAAGAGGCGGATCGCCTTGCCGACGATCGCGCCCGACGGGGAGGCCGCAGCGCAGCTCGCGGTGGCGACGATCGAGGACACCTCGGCGCTGTAGTCCTCAGCGGCGCGTTCGACCTTTTCGACGTACCACTCGGCATGGTTGTAGCCGTAGATCGCGTCGTGCCAGTTGCCGGGAGCGCCGAGGTAGCGGAGCAGCCGGGCGGCGGCGAAGATCGCGTCCCAGGGGTTGTAGGGGTCCTTGACCCCATCGCCGTTGCCGTCGACGCCGAAGGACGCCCAGGATTCGGGCAGGAACTGCATCCAACCTTCGGCGGCGGCCGAGGAGACCCCGAGGTTGGTGCCGAAGCCGGTCTCGACCCAGTTGATCCCGGCGAG
>DASUQZ010000002.1:0-6292 GCA_036280335.1 Solirubrobacterales bacterium | reverse complement strand
GCGGCGGCGTCGGCCGGGCGGTGATGGAGCACCTCGCGCGGCTCGCCCTCGAGCGCGGCCACGTCCGCCTCGAGTGGGTCGCCCTCGACTGGAACGAACCCGCCCTGAGCTTCTACGAGAAGCTCGGCGCGCGCCGCCTCGACGACTGGCTGATCCACCGGCTGGAGCGGGAGGGCATCAGACGGTTGGCCGAGGCCCGGGCACCGCGCCGGAGTTAGTTGCGCAACGCCCGCCTGGCGGCGACATTGGCCTGGTCGAGGATCTCCTCCGCCTCGTCGGAGGGGAGGTGGAGGGCGTAGACCTGCGCTTTCGCCGCCTCGGCCTTGCTTTGGTCGGCCCCGAACTTGACCCCGAAGTAGGCGCCGACGATCGTGGCGATCACGCCGCCGGCGGCGCTGGAGATCGTGTCGGCGGCCTCCGGGTTCTTGAACACCGCGAAGATGGCGACGAGCGCCACCGCGACCACTCCCATGCCGACCGCGGCGAGGCCCCCGACCATCCTCAGCTTTTCCGGCAGGGTCCTGTCATCTCGGGGAGGGGGCGTCTCCATGTCGCGAGCATAGAACGAAATTGAGCGTTTGACGACCCTTGGTCCAAAGAACCCGGATGTGTCCGGCCCAGATTGCGAGATGGCCCGGTTCAGCCGTGGCCGGCGGCGCGACGCAGCAGCAGCTCGCGCTCGCGCTCGTTGCCGGTCATCTCCGCGGCCCGGCGGAACTCGGCCGCGGCCTCCTCGGTGCGGCCGGCTTTCTCCAGCAGGTCGCCGCGGACGCCGGGGAGGAGGTGGTAGTTCGCCAGGGCGGGGTCGTCTTCGATCTCCTCCAGCAGCTCCAGGCCGGCCTCCGGGCCGAAGGCCATGCCGAGGGCGACAGCACGGTTCAGCTCGACCACGGCCGACGGCTGGATCTGGGCGAGGGCGTCGTACAGGGCGGCGATCCGCACCCAGTCGGTTTCCTCGGGCCGGATCGCGCGCGCGTGGCAGGCGGCGATCGCCGCCTGCAGCCCGTAGGGGCCGAGCGGGCCCGGCAGCTCTTCGGCCCGCTCCAGCGCCCGCCGGCCGCGGACGATCAGCAGCGGGTCCCAGCGGCCGCGGTCCTGGTCGAGCAGCAGCACCGGCTCGCCGCCGGGGCCGCGCCGGGCGCGGAGGCGGGAGGCCTGGATCTCCAGCAGCGCCACCAGCCCGTGCACCTCGGGCTCGCGCGGCGCCAGCTCGGCGAGGATGCGGCCGAGCCGCAGCGCTTCCTCGCAGAGGTCGGTGCGGATCCAGTCCTCGCCGGCGCTGGCCGCGTACCCCTCGTTGAAGACGAGGTAGATCACTTCCAGCACCGAGGGCAGGCGCTCGTCCAGCTCTGCTCCGCGGGGCACCTCGAAGGGCACGTTGGCGTCGCGCAGGGTCCGCTTCGCCCGCACCAGCCGCTGCGCCACGGTCGACTCGGAGGCGAGGAAGGCGCGCGCGATCTCCGGGGTCGTCAGCCCGCCGAGCAGGCGCAGGGTCAGCGCCACCCGGGCCTCGCGCGAGAGCAGCGGGTGGCAGCAGGTGCAGATCAGCGCCAGCAGGTCGTCGCCGATCTCGTCGTCGACGGCGGCGTCGAAGTCGGAGCGTTCCATCGCGAAGAGGAGGCCGGTGTCGCGTGCCACCTCTTCCTGCTTGCGCTCGTAGGTCTTCTCGCGCCGCAGCCGGTCGATCGCCCGGTTCTTCGCGGTCGCCATCAGCCAGGCCCCCGGGTTCTCCGGCACGCCCGAGGTCGGCCATCTCTCCATCGCCGCGACCAGCGCGTCCTGGGCCATGTCCTCGGCGAGGCCGACGTCGCCGACCATCCGCGCCAGGCCCGCGATCAGGCGGGCGGACTCGATCCGCCAGACCGCCTCGATCGCGCGCGTGGCCTCGGTCACGACTCCCTCAGGGGCCCTCGTAGGCGTCCTGCACCTCCTGCGGGAAGTCCTCCAGCTCGGCCACGCGCCGCACTTCGATCGCGCAGCCGCGCGCCGGGCAGCGGCTCGCCCACTCCAGCGCCTCCTCCCTGGAGCGCGCCTGGATCAGCCAGTAGCCGCCGACGACCTCCTTGGCCTCGGCGAACGACCCGTCGGTGACCGACGCCTTGCCGTCGGCGGCGAAGCTGACGGTGCCGCCGTCGCTCGGCGGCCGCAGCCCGTCCAGGGAGAGCAGCATCCCCGCCCTGCGCAGCTCCTCGTTGTAGCGGCCCATCGCCGCGACCGCCTCGGGCGTCGGCTGCCAGTCCTTCTCCTCCTCGAGGCCTGGGTACATGAACATCATGAAGCGCATCGCCTTCTCCTTCGCTCGGGGCGGCCGTTCCGCCCTTTTACCGGAACGACGAACGGGGGAGGGCGAAATCGACAGGCGCGGCGCTACTCGTCGCGGGGGGTGATGCGAAAGATCGAGACGACCTCGGCCTGGTGGGCCTCGGGGTGGACGACGTAGGCGCTGGGACCGCCGCCGAACCAGCCGGCTGCTTCGTTGTCGCCGACGAAGACACCGGGATGACGGTTGCCGTCGCCGTCCTGCACCCAGACCTTGTCTCCCTCTCGGAACCCGTGCTCGATCGCCTCGCTCATCGGCCGGATTCTATTTGCCTACGCAGGACAGCGCCCGCGCTTGCGCAGCTTCTGTCGGTAGACCCGCATCGAGGCATGGCGCCAGTCGCCGTGGGTCCGGTTGCGCAGGCTCGCCACCCGCTCCCGGTGGTAGGGGGAGCGGAGGCTCTCCCGATGTCCGATCACGTCGCGGATGCGAATCCGGTAGCGGCAGCGCAGCCAGCGGGTCAGGCGCAGCGAGGCGCGCAGCTGGCGCCGGTTTCCGAGTGCGTCCCCGTCCCCGTAGCCGACGTGCTCGATCCCGATCGCCGTCCAGTTGAGGCCGATCGTGTGGCGGCAGCGGGTGCGGAGGTTGACGAGGCGGAAGATCCGCCCCTTGCGGGAGACGACGAAGTGGGCGCAGACGTTGGGAAGCTCGCCCAGCTCCGGGTCCGGCTTGTCGGGGGCGAAGGTGTTGTAGACGGCGGCAACGGTGGCGGCCTGCGCCATGTGCTGGACGATCACCCGCGGCCGCCGCAGTCGCCAGGTCCGTTCGCCGTAGTGGCGGGCGGAATAGGCGGCCATCTCGCGCTTCCTCTTCGGCCCGAAGGGAATCGGGCGGATCTGAAGCTGTGGCCGCGAGTCCTCGGCCGTGGCGCCGGCGGTGGAGGCCCGGGGGGAGCCGTCCTCGGCTGCCGCTCCGAACAGAACCGCGGCGGCGACCACCGCCGTGAGAAGCGCGCGCGTCACCCGGAGGAGGGTAGGGCGGTGCACGGGCCGGTGTCGGGAGGAGCCATTACCCTGCCGGCCCCCAGTTTCGCCCCATCGGCGCTGGGTAATTCGAAACGCATCGCATCAACGAGCGAGAACTAGGAGGCGCAATTCGCGATGGCGGACATGAACGAGCGTGACGCGAAGCTGGTCCAGTACCTCAGTGAGGCCTATGGCAAGGAGCGCGAACTCGAGATGGCCCTGCAGGCCCACATCGCGATGACCGCAAAAGGCCCGTACCAGAAACGGCTCAAGCAGCACCTCAAAGAGACGAAAAACCACGCCAAACAGGTCGAGCGCCGGATCAAGAAACTCGGCGGCGGCGGCCAGACCCTGCAGGGGGCGGTCGGCAAGCTGACGGCGGCGGCGAAGGGCCCGATGCACGCCATCCGCGGCGGCGGCGAGCAGGAGAAAATGCTGAAGAACGCCAAGACCGAGTACTTCAATGAGCACGAGGAGATCGCCACCTACCTGGCGATCGAGACGCTCGCCGAAAAAGTCCGCGACTCGGAGACGGCGAAACTGGCGCGGGCGATCCGCCGCGAGGAGGAACGGATGGCGAACTTCCTCCAGGGGCAGATCAAGTCGCTAACCAACGCGGTGGTCAAAGAGGACATCCCCGCCGCCCTGCGCCGTGCCGCCGCGCCGGCCCGCAAATCGAAAGCGACGAAAAAAGGGGCCGGCAAACCGAAAGCGACGAAAAAAGCCGCCGCCAAATCGAAATCCTCGACGGCGAAAAAAGCCGGAGCGAAAAAAGCGAGCAGCTCGAAAAGGAAAAAAGCCGGCGCGAAACGCTAGGCGCCGACCGCCAGCTCCCGCGGCGCCTCGGCCTGGTCCGAGGTCGCCCGGGGGCGGATGGCGAGGACGACGAGGTCGTCGCGGAGGCTTCCCGCGCTGCGGCCGACCGCGTCGGCCCGCAGCCGCTCGGTCATCTCGTCGAGCTCGAGCCCGGAGAGGGACTGGGTCATCTCGGCGAACGACTCCGGCCCCTGGTGGGAGGCGACGGGCCCGGCCTCCAGCCAGCCGTCGGTGCACAGCGCCAAGGTGTCCGTGGGGCCGAGTCGTCGTTCGTGGCGCTCGACCTTCGCGTCCGCCCAGGCTCCCAGAACCGAGCCGCCGCCGAGCATCTCCGGCCCGGCCTCGCCGGCCAGCACCGCGGGCGGGTGCCCCGCCGCGGCAAGCACCACCCGCCAGCCCGCCGGCTCCCGGCAGAGCCGCGCCAGCATCGCCGTCGCGAAGTCGTTGAGGCTCTCGCCGGTGCGCAGTAGGTCGTTCACCCGCCGCAGCACCTCGTCGGGCGTCTCGATCTCCCGGGTCAGGCCGCGCACCGAGTGGCGCACCGCCACGGAGACCCCGGCCGCGGTGCTCCCCTTGCCGGCGACGTCGCCGACCAGGATCCAGCAGCCGTCCTCGTTGGGGATGACGTCGTAGAGGTCGCCGCCCACCTCGATCCCCTCGCCCGCCGCTTCGAAGACGACGGAGATGTCGAGGCCGGCAACCTCCGCCGGTCGCGGCGGCCGCAGCCCGCGCTGCAGGTTCTTGGCGACGCGGTCGCGTTCCCGGTAGAGGCGGGCGTTGTCGAGTGCCAGCGCCGCCCGCTCGCCGAGCTCGGTGAGGAATTCGAGGTCGCCGTCGTCGTAGCGCAGGTCGTTGGCGGCGTGCAGGAAGGAGAGGGCGCCGAGGGAGCGACCGCGGGCGACGAGGGGGACGACCGCGGCCGAGTTGTAGCCGGCTTCGTGCATCAGCTGCAGGTGCTCGTTGCTCTGGGAGACCTTGTCGACCACCTGGGGCGCCTTCAGGTCGCGCCAGATCATCGGCTGGCTCAGGCGCAGGACCTGGGCCACCGGGTGCTCCCCGGCCGGGTCGAGCGGCGCCTCGTGGCGGATCCGTTCCAGCCGGGCCGCCATCTCGGGGTCGGCGCCGGCGACGATGCTGTCGCCGAGCCAGCCGTCCGGGCGGCGGAAGTCGATCAGGCACAGCTCCGCCAGCTCCGGGACGGCGGTGGAGACGATCGTCCGCGCCGTCTCCGCCGGGTCGAGCGAGGTGTCGAGGAGGCGGCTGGCGGCGACGAGGAACTCCTGGGCACGGCGCCGGCGCATCTCGGCGGTGATGTCGCGGGCGACGACCGAGGCGCCGATCAGCCCGCGCATCGGGCTGCGGATCGGGGAGACGGTGAGGGAGACGACGATCCGCGCTCCGTCGGCGCGGATGCGTTCGGTCTCGTAGGTCTCGAGCCGTTCACCCCGCTTCACCCGGTCGAGGATCACTTTCTCCTCGTCCTTGTGGTCCGGCGGCACGAGGAAGGAGATGTGGCGCCCGATCGCTTCCTCGGCGGTGTAGCCGTAGAGGCGCACCGCGGCCGGGTTCCAGGTGGTGACGATCCCGTCCAGGTCCTTGCTGAGGACGGCGTCGTGGGTGCCGCGGACGACCTCGGCCAGGTGCTGGCGGAAGCGCTCGGCTTCGGCGCTCTTGGCCTCGGCGCGGCGGCGGGCGATGAAGGTGCCGAGCTGGTCGGCGAAACCGGAGAGCAGCGCCATCAGCTCCTCCGACTGGATGCTGAAGAAGGTGGTGTGGAACTCCGCCACCGCCAGAACCTGGTCGGGGTCGCCGATCGGCATCGGGATCGCCAGGGCGGCCTCGAGGCCGAGCTGGGCGGTGACGTCGTAGCGGGGGATCGGGGTCGGGTACTCGCTGTATTTCGGAGCGAAGGCCATCCGGCCCGTGTCCCAGGCGTCCCCCGGAAGCCCGATGCCGCGCTTGAAGTGGAGCTCCCGGCTGCGGCGCCAGAGCGGCCGCGCGTCGAGCTCGGGGACGTTCCAGCCGGTCACGAACCGCAGCGGCTCCCCCCGGTCGACCACCTCCCAGAGGGCGCCCGCCTCCCAGCGGAGGAGGTTGGCGACGATCTCCAGGAAACGGGGCGCCACCTGATCCAGCGAATCGCTCCGGAGCAGCCGCTCGGCGAGCTCGCGCTGGCTTTCCAGGTAGCGCC
>DASUQZ010000001.1:0-2344 GCA_036280335.1 Solirubrobacterales bacterium | reverse complement strand
AACAAACGTGCGATCGAATGCCTGATCAAGTGCGGTGCCCTCGATTCCACCGACGCAAGCCGCAAAGGCATGCTGGAAGTGCTGCCGGCGGCGCAGTCATCCGGGCAGAAGGCGCAGGAGGACGCGCAGCTGGGGCAGGGCTCGATCTTCGACTTCGGCGACGAATCCGGGGGAGGGGAGACGCAGGCCCAAGCCCATCACCGGCCGCCGATCCCCGCCGCCGAGTTCGACCGCGCCGAGATGCTGGCGATGGAGAAGGAGACGCTCGGCACCTATCTCTCCTCGCACCCGCTGGCGGAAGTGGGGCCGGCGCTGCGGGCGCGGGTCGACTGCAGCCTCGCCCAGCTCGGCGGCAAGCCCGACGGAGCCTGGGTGACCGTGGGCGGGATCGTCGTCGACTGCAAGAAGATCCGCACCAAGAGCGGCAACCAGATGATGTTCGCGACCCTCGACGACGTCGAGGGTCAGGTCGAGATGCTGGTCTTCAAGGCCGACGAGGCCGAGAGCGCCGCGGTGATCCAGCCCGACGCGATCGTCCTCGTCCGCGGCCGCCTCGACCACAAAGACCGCGGCGAGACCAAGCTGGTCGTGCAGGAGGCGCAGCGGTTCGAACCCGACGGCGACGAAATCGCCAACGCCGCGAAGAAGGTGCGGGCGCTGCCGACCGGGCCGCTGCAGGTCTCGTTCGAGCTCGACAAGCTCAGGGACCCGAAGGTGATGGACGAGCTGAAGGCGCTCTTCGAGGACCACAAAGGCGAGGCCGGCGTCCATTTCGTCGTGCAGACCAGCGAGGGGCCGAAGGAGCTGAAGACCGGCGAGGACTTCCGCGTCCAGGTCTCCCCGCATCTCCGCTACGAGCTGAACCAGCTCCTAGGTCCGGACGCGATCGCGGCCTGAGCCGCTTGGTTCCGCGGTCTCGTCTCCCTAGACTTTGCCAATGACCGTTACGCGCGCCACCGCCGGGGAGTGCCGCCAGTGCCGCTCCTTCTGCGACAAGATGGTCGAGCCGCGCGGCTGCATCGAGCTCGGCTGCCGCTTCCTCTACAGCTACGTCGACCGCCTCAGCGGCGAGCAGTACGTCGGCTGCATGCAGGAGGTCTACGGGGCCGAGGTGGAGCTCTCCGCGGTCCTCGAGGCCGGTGGCTTCGGCGGCGTGAAGATGACCGGAGAGCCGCTGCCGCACTGCCAGTTCTCGGTCGAGCGCGCCTACGAGGGGAACGGCGAGTCCTACGGGTGCGTCAACCGCCGCTTCTTCGACTGCACCGACGAGGGCAGCGAGGGGCTGCGGGCCTTCGATCTGCGCGACGTCTGAGCCGCTTCACGCTTCTTTGACGCGACATCGTTCTGTGTAGACTTCGCCGCCATGGCCGATTCCACCGTCGCCGACGTCGACGCCCAAGCGCTGCTCGACGAGGCAAATTCCACTGCCGGTGCCGAGGGCGAACCGAAGTTCACCCTCGAGCTCAACCAGGACCAGAAGGACATCCGTGACTGGGTGCACGGGTTCGCCGAGAACGTGGTCCGCCCCGCCGCCGAGGAGTGGGACGAGCGCGAGGAAACGCCGTGGCCGGTCATCGAGGAGGCCGCCAAGATCGGCCTCTACAGCTTCGAAGCCGTGGGCCAGTTCTGGGCCGACGAGACCGGGCTGACGCTGCCGATCGCCAACGAGGAGTTGTTCTGGGGCGACGCCGGCATCGGCATGGCGATCATGGGCACGACGCTCGCGGTCGCAGCGATCTTCGGGCAGGGAACCCCGGAGCAGATGGGCGAGTGGATCCCGCAGTGCTTCGGCACGCCGGATGACGTCAAGCTCGGCGCCTTCTGCGCCTCGGAGCCCGACGCGGGGTCGGACGTGTCCGGCATCCGCACCACCGCCAAGTACGACGAAGCCAACGACGAGTGGGTGCTGAACGGCCAGAAGGCCTGGGCGACCAACGGCGGCATCGCCAACGTTCACGTGATCATCGCCTCGGTCGACCGCGAGCTCGGCTCGCGCGGCCACGCCGCCTTCGTCATCCCGCCCGGCACCAAGGGCTGCGAGCAGGGCGCCAAGGTGAAGAAGCACGGCCTCCGCGCCTCCCACACCGCCGACGTCCACCTCGACGACTGCCGCATCCCCGGCTCCTGCCTGCTGGGCGGCAAGGAGAAGCTCGACGAGCGCCTGGCGCGCGTGCGGGAGGGCAAGCGCTCAAAGTCGCAGGCCGCGATGCAGACCTTCGAGGCGAGCCGGCCGACGGTCGGCGCGCAGGCGCTGGGCATCGCCCGTGCCGCCTACGAGTACGCGCTCGACTACGCCAAAGAGCGCGAACAGTTCGGCAAGAAGATCATCGAGAACCAGTCGATC